>CAISDR010000163.1 GCA_903884125.1 uncultured bacterium | reverse complement strand
TTTGCCTCAGTTATCGCCGCTGTCGCAACCCCATTCCATGCCGACGGACGCGTGGATACCGGGCGATTGCTGGCACATTGTTGTTGGCTGTTAAGCGAAGGCTGCGACGGCCTTGTTCTATTTGGATCAACAGGCGAGGCGCCATCACTCACGCTCTCGGAGCGGCATCAGATTCTGGACTTTCTGACCAGCCATGGAATTGCTCCGTCTTGTCTTTTGATTGGTTCGGGATCTTGCGCGCTTGAAGATACAATTTCTTTGACCCATGCCGCGGTTGAAAGAGGATGCGCCGGTGTGCTGGTCGTTCCGCCCTTTTTCTTTAAGGGGATTACCGAGGCTGGATTGTTTGCCTATTACGAGCAGCTCATTCAGGCCATCGGTGCCGATCGCCTGAATCTGTATCTATATCATTATCCGCAGGCTTCGGGTGTGCCGATCAGCCAGGGACTGATGGCAGCGCTTCTGGATCAGTTCCCGAAAACAATTCGCGGCTATAAAGATAGTTCCGGCGATTTCGCCAATACCGAAAATATCATCCGTGCTTTCCCGTCGGCGGAAATATTTACCAGCAATGAAGGGCGGTTGGCTGATGCGCTTCGACTTGGCGGCGCCGGATGTATTTCGGCTACCGCAAATGTACAACCGCGCGCAATCCGAACACTTGTCGATGCATTCGGCGGCCCGGATGAAGCAGACGTTCAGGCGGCGGTCGCCCTTTGCCGGATCGCATTCAATGGCGCGCCAATTGTTGCTGCCGTAAAGGCAGTTCTTGCTCAAATTCATAATGATCCTGAATGGTGTCGCATGCGTGCGCCTTTGGTGCCGTTTGACTTATCACCGGATGCAGCCATTCTGTCGGCTTGTGGGCTTTAGCGGGCGGAGTGCAGGGCATGAAATGGTTGACGCAAGAGGATATTGAAACGATGGATCGGTCCGATCCGCTATCGTCCTTTCGAGATGAATTCGCGATTCCAGATGATCTGGTCTATCTGAACGGAAATTCCTTGGGTCCCATGCCCAAGGCCGCGGCTCTGGCGGCCCGCCATACAACCGAAGTTGAATGGGGTTGCGGGTTAATCCGTTCCTGGAATACGGCGGGCTGGTTTAATCTGCCCTATGAAATGGGCGACGCTCTGGCCCCGATAATCGGGGCGGACGCAGGCGAGGTTGTTTTAACTGACTCCACAGGTATTGATCTGTTTAAGGCGGCAGCCGCCGCTTTGGCCTTGCGCCCGGACCGTCGCGTCATTGTTATGGAAGGAAGCAATTTTCCGACCAACAATTACATGATCCAAGGCCTTATTGCCACATTGGGGCAGGGACATGAAATTCGCTTTGTCGAGAAAGATGGCATTGCGGCGGCAATAACACCGAATGTTGCTGCTGTCATTTTGACCCACGCGCATTACAAGACCGCCCATGTGCTCGATATGCCAGCGATTACGGCCCAGGCCCATAAGGTCGGTGCCCTGACTGTTTGGGATTTGTGCCATAGCGCGGGCATTCTGCCGGTTGCCCTTAATGACGCCAATGCGGATTTCGCTGTCGGATGTACTTATAAATATCTTAATGGTGGACCTGGTTCGCCCGCTTTCATTTTTGCAGCCAAGCGTCATCATGCGAATATGCGCCAGCCTTTGACCGGATGGTGGGGACACGAGCAGCCATTCACTTTCGAACGTGACTTCCGTGAACGTGCAGGGATTGGACGGATGTTGTCCGGTACGCAAGCAATTATAACCATGCGTGCTGCACAGGCCGGTATTGATATCGCATGTCGCGCAGATGCCCGCGCAGTGCGTGAAAAATCGATGGAGCTTGGTAAGCTGTTCTTGACGCTTGTTGAACAGCGTTGCCCGCCCAACATTTTTGAACTGGACAGTCCCACGGATGCACGGGCGCGCGGGGGACATGTTGCGCTGAAATCACTGGATGGCTATCCGATCATGAAGGCGCTGATCTCGCGCGGCGTCGTCGGCGATTTTCGGGCGCCGGATACGCTGCGCTTTGGCTTTTCACCGCTCTATTTGCGCTTTTGCGATATTTGGCACGCAATTGATATCCTTGCGGACATACTGACAACCGGATTGTGGAAGGATCCGAAATTCCGCCAAGTAGAAACCGTTACCTAACGCATTAGCTCTCGCTTGCAGGCACCAGCTTCGTTTGAGCCATTTTCGATGCAACCTGGCGCAAGACCCCAATAAAATAAGCGGTTGCAGGTAGCGGCTCGAAATTCTTGCGTGTTGTGATGCCGACAGGCCCCGCCGCCGCTTTGATGTCAACGGGCAGGCGCACCAAACCATGTTGGGTCTCTACAACCTGATAGGGCATCACCGCGATCATGTCGGATTCAAGCAGCAGGGTGTGATTTGTCAGAATAGACACAGACTCGACCGAACGGGTTGGTGGATCAATCCCCTGGCGATAAATCCATCGTCAATCTGACGGCGCAGGGAGGTTTCAGGCGGCGGCAGGATCCATTCCTGATTGACAAGTTCACTCAACGTCAGCGTGCGCTTTTTTGCAAGCGGGTGGCCTTTACGAGCAACAAATGAAATGGGCTCATAATAAAGAACCTCTTGTACAAGTCCCTCGCGCTGGCGGAATTCTGGAAGGCGACCGAGCACCAGGTCCAAATCCCCAACCCGCAGCATCGGCATCAGTTTGTCATTTGTCCCCTCCACGACCGAAATGGAGATATTCGG
>CAISDR010000162.1 GCA_903884125.1 uncultured bacterium | reverse complement strand
TATCCGGTATTTGATTTCGACAGTAGATCTTCCATGCGCTTTGCAGTCCTGAACGCGCATGATCAACCACGTGTGATGGCCCTGACTGAAATCACCAGCCCATCGCCACCATTACCCTCACATCCTCGGCGGGCAGCAATCGTTCTGGAAATACCGGATGTGGATGGCGCCATGGCGCGCGCACGGGCTGGGGGGTTTGATGTGATTCCCGAAGGTGAACTGATTACCCATGACGGTCGCAGGGGGCGCGAGATTGGATTGATCGATGCCGATGATCATCTGGTCGTAATTTATACAATTCCGGAAAACTAGGCAGCACTTTCTGTTGCCGGCCCCTTTACTTCCAACGGTGTGTTGCGGACCAGAGCGTGGGATGCAGCCAGTATGTGACTACGCATAATCGCTTCCGCCCAACCGCCGTCGCGGGCTTCAAACGCAGAAATCAGCTCGCGGTGATGGCGCATGGATCGCGCCAGTTCCGGCTCGGAATATCGTGACATTGTGCGTAAAGTCAGTGGCACGTCGATCACCAGTGCGGCCATCGCCCCCAGTCGGGCGCTGTCGGCAGCTGCCATGATAATCGCGTGGAACTCGCGATTGGCTGACAAAAAGGCCTCGGCGCGGTCTGCGCCATTGCCAGCAATGGCTGTTTCCATATCCAGTGCCAGACGCCTTAATTGCCGCAACATCGGATCTGTTATCCGAAGGGCGGCCCGATTTGCGGCATGACCTTCAATCATGGCGCGCAGCGCATAGATCTCGTCAATTTCGCCAGATTCCAGCGCCACAACCTTTGCGCCCTGATGTGGAGTGAATACAACCAGTCCGCTGATCGCCAGCCGCCGCAGTGCTTCGCGCACCGGGGTTCTTGAAACCCCGCACAGCTCGGTAAGTTCTGATTCCTTGAGGTGCATCCCGCCGGCAAATCCGCCGTTTAGGATCTGGGCCCTTATGATCTCGAACGCTCTGTTGCTGGCAGTCGTCACTTCGTCATGAATCCGCGTTAAGGGGTGTTTTTTATGTTGACGAGGGCATTATTGTATACAATCGTGGGCAATCCAAGGGGTATTCTGGCTTAACTGGCCGTTATTTCAGAGTTTACCAGTTCACGTGCATACAAATCCGTGTCGGGTTATTTTTATGGGGTTGGCAATGAAATCAGCTTTTGACGGCGCATTCCTGCGCAATTTGGGAACATCGGTCTCGCTGACCGCATTGCTTTTGGGTGGAAATGCGCTTGCCCAAAAGGCGGCGGCCAGCAAGGACTCGGTTGAAGAAGTGGTGGTCACTGCCCGCCAGCGTCAGGAAGTGCTGAAGGAAGTGCCCTCGTCGGTGACGGCCCTGACCTCTTTAAAGCTGAAGGAAGCCGGTGTTGCTCGAGCACAGGATTTCGTGGCACTGACGCCAGGTGTCAGCCTTGTACAGACGGCGGAAGTTGGTGACAGCCAGATCAACATCCGTGGCAATAACTCGGCCCGCGATGCTCAGAGTTCATTTGCCTTTGTTCTGGATGGCATTCAGATGGCCAACCCGGCGTCATTCAATCGCGAATATACCGATCT
This sequence comes from uncultured bacterium, assembly GCA_903884125.1. Taxonomy (GTDB): domain Bacteria; phylum Pseudomonadota; class Alphaproteobacteria; order CAISDR01; family CAISDR01; genus CAISDR01. Next base: position 6,303 of record CAISDR010000162.1, on the reverse strand, counting down.
CAAGCAAATCGAAATTGTCAAAGGCCCGCAAGGCGCCATTTACGGTCGCAACGCCGCGGCCGGTGCCATTATTGTCACCACAGATAAACCGGGTGACACGTTGAACGGGATGGGCCAGGCGTCATTTGGTAATGACGGGGCATATACGTTCAAGGGTCGCGTCTCCGGTCCATTGTCCAGCAGCATTTCCGGCAGCCTGTCTGGTGACTGGCGCAAGACTGACGGGTTCTACAAAAACCAGTTTTCCGGTGAAGGTCTGGATAAGTATGACGGTTATAATATCAATGGCCGCATTGTTGCCAAACCGTCTGAGAAGACTGAGATCGATGTCAAGGCGCGTTACGGATCGCTGGACGCCGGTTCGATCATGTTCAATTCGATCTTCCAGCTGCCCGCCATTGCTTCGGCATTTGGTGCGCCTGCCTTTAGCGAGAATGTGAACAGCCATCCGTTCGTGTTTCAGAACAATGTGCCGCATGAAAACCATCAGGACGGTGGCGAAATTTCGGTCAAGGTTGACCACGACCTTGGTTTTGCCACGCTGACCAGCTGGCTGCTATATTCAGATATCAAGAATGACCTGCTGGCCGATGGTACGTCAGCCGCGTTCGGTTTCTTTAACACCGACCCGGCCTGTATCGCATCGGTCAAGGCGCTGACGGGCAAGGTCAATCTTGCGCCGCCGACCTTCTTTGCGGGAACACCTGCGGCCTCGATCCTTGGCGCCTACACACCGTCAACCTGCGATGGTTATCAATATCAGCGTCGTGATCAGCGCGACACAAGCATGGAAGTTCGCCTGACGTCGCCGTCTTCCCAGCGCATGCGCTGGCTGGGAGGTCTGTATTACCTGAACATTGATCGCCAGGTTGGCGTGGCAACTGGTGTTGACTCAGGTACCGGCACGCCACCGCGCCAGCTTTATGTTCCGGCTGGTCAGCCCTATTCGACTGAACAGTTGCTGTCCGACAATTTCCAAAGCGATGCCTATGCAGTATTCGGGCAGGTCGCCTATGACCTGCTGCCGAATGTCGAAGGATCAGTGGCATTGCGGTATGATCGCGAAGATCGTTCCACAAACAGTCTGGTGCCGACAGGTGCGCGCAACCTGTACATTGATTACAATGGCCCTCCTTATACCGGTGGTGCGCCATTGAATCCGGGTCTGGATCCAAATCTTAATCCAGGTGGGATCAAGCCACAGAGCCGCAGCTACGATCAGGTCGAGCCCAAAGTCGCCCTGCGCTGGACGATTGATCCGCAGTGGACAGTTTACGGTGATTGGGGTGTTGGCTTTAAATCGGGCGGGTTCAATAATGCTGGCAGCCGTGCAACCATCAACACCTTCATCAATCCGGCACGCGCATTGGCACCGGGCTATGTTCCCGTCAACATCTATGACGACTTTAAAAAAGAAACGTCAGATTCAGTCGAACTCGGTGCAAAGGCACGTCTATTGGATGGACGTCTGACACTTGATGCCGCGGTCTATCAGACCAAAGTGGACAATATGCAGTTCTTTGAATTTTTTGTTGGTCCGTTTGGTCTGTTGCGAGTCGTATCCAATATCGATCGTGTGACCCTGCAGGGCGAAGAACTTGGCGCGCAGTTCAAGCTGACGGACAATTTCCGTCTTGAAGCATCGGGTGCGATCACGGATTCAAAGATCAACGCCAATTCATCGCGGCCGCAAACGGTAGGTAACAAAGCACCTTACACGCCGGATTATACCTGGAATGTGGCTGCGCAGTATGACCGTCCGGTATTTACATCATGGAATTACTTCTTGCGCACCGATGTTCGCGGCATTGGTCCGACCTGGTTCCATGTGGTACAGGGTCAGAACAATCCGACCGTGTTCGGCTTTAGCTTTGGTCCGGTACTGGGTCTTGCGAATTATGCCAACTCCCAGCGCAAGGCATACACGACTGTTGACCTGCGCACCGGTATCGAAAACGAGCGCTGGTCGCTGGTGTTCTTTGGCCAGAATATCCTGGACAAGAAATATCTGGCAGAAGTCATTCCGGCTCCTGAATTCGGTGGATCTTTTGGATCGCCAGGACCGCGTGCGACTTATGGTGTCGAAATCGGAATGAAGTTCTAAGGATTGAAAATGGGGCGGTGGATAATATTCACCGCCCCGTTTTTTATACCTGGGCGTCAGACTGTTTTAAAATCCGGAGATGAAAGTTGATGGTTCAGGACCGTCGCGTTGAGATTGTTGAGGTTGGCGCCCGTGACGGGCTGCAGAACGAATCCAATATTTTGTCAACCGAAGCTAAAGTATCTCTTATAACCCGCGCGATGGACGCGGGTATCAAACGTTTGGAAGTAGCCAGTTTTGTCAATCCAAAGCGCGTGCCGCAGATGGCCGACGCCGAGGCGGTGATTGCAGCGCTGCCCAACCGTCCGGGTGTCACCTATATTGGTTTGGTTCTGAACGAACGCGGTGCTGATCGTGCTTTGGCAACCGGCATTCACGAACTGGGAGCGGTGGCCATCGCATCCGATACGTTCGGTATTCGCAATCAGGGACAGACAGCCGATGAATCGGTCGAAGTTGCCTGTGCGATTATTGCAAAGGCCAAGGCTGCGGGCCGCTCGGCGCAGGTAACCTTGTCCGCGGCCTTTGGCTGCCCGTTCGAAGGTGAAGTGGACCCGGCCCGTGTTGCCGATATGGCGCGGCGAGTTGCAAAGGCAGGACCACGCGAAATCGCCATTGCCGACACGATCGGTGTCGGTGTGCCCGCTCAGGTAACAGACCTGCTGCGCCGCATAAAGGAAGCGGCACCCGGTATTCCATTGCGTGTGCATTTTCATAACACCCGAAACACCGGCCTTGCCAATGCCTGGGCTGCGGTTGAAGCCGGGGTTACCAGTCTGGATTCAAGCCTCGGTGGCATTGGCGGTTGTCCGTTCGCGCCCAAGGCTACCGGGAATATTCCAACAGAAGACCTGGTTTACATGCTTGATCGCTCGCGTGTTGAAACGGGTGTCAATTTAGAGGGGCTTATCACCTCAGCGATTTGGCTTACCGATGTGATGGGACGTAGCCTTCCGGCTATGGTCTCGCGCGCCGGTGGGTTCCCGCAACCTGCGGCGCATGCCGCAGTCTCAGCTTGATTGCTTTCGAATATCGGAGGATTTGATGTCGTACCGTCTTGGGGTCGATGTGGGCGGGACCTTTACGGACCTGCTGCTGCTTAACGAAAATGGCGGACAATTCTGGCGCGGCAAGGTGCCGTCGACGCCGCATGACCCTTCGGTCGCGGTCATCGACGGTACAAAGCGGATTTGTGCCGAAGCGGGCATCGAACCGGGCGCGATCAGTCACTTTCTGCATGGTACGACCGTTGCAACCAACGCCGTATTGCAGGGTCGCGGTGCCATTGTTGGCCTTGTGGTCACAGAAGGCTATCGGCAGGTCATGCAGGTGGCGCGATCCTTCGTGCCCGGGGGTCTTGCTGGCTGGATCATCTGGCCAAAGCCCACCCCCATGGCCCTTCTGGAAAACACAGTCGAAGTCAAAGGGCGCATGGACGCACAGGGCAATGAAGTGCGTCCGTTGAACGACGACGACATTCGTACGGCCCTCTTGAAGCTGAAGGCAAATGGCGTCGAAGCGATCACGATCTGCCTGATGAATTCCTATCTCAATGGCGCGCATGAAACCCATGTGGCAAAGATCGCGGCGGAAGTATTCCCCGAAGCGCCGGTTTCCCTGTCGCATGAAGTTCTGCCGGAAATGCAGGAATATGAACGCACGCTGACGACCGTTGCCAATTCCGCGATGCGGCCAGTGGTTGGAACCTATGTCCGAAATCTGCGCAATGAATTGCGCAACCTGGGCATGAATGGTCGCATCAATCTGTTGCGCTCTGACGGCGGTCTGATGTCGGCGGAAAAAGCCGAACTTCATCCGGTCAGCCTGCTGATGTCTGGTCCAGCTGGTGGTGTGGCTGGCGCCATCTGGGTTGCCCGCCATGCGGGGTTGAAGAATATCCTGACCCTCGACGTGGGTGGGACGTCGACCGACGTGGCCCTTATCGAAAACGGCGAACCGCGCCTTCAGCGCACGACCGAAGTCGGGCATTTGTCGGTGCGTGCGTCATCGCTGGATGTGCGCACGGTCGGTGCTGGCGGTGGGTCGATTGCCCATGTACCTGAATTGACCAAGGCCCTTCGCGTCGGCCCGCAATCGGCGGGTGCCGTGCCGGGACCTGCGTGTTATGGCCGTGGTGGTGATCTGGCAACTGTATCAGATGCCAATCTTGTTCTGGGCTATTTGCCTGAAAAGCTGCTTGGCGGACGCATGATGCTGGACAAGACCGCAGCAACCGCGGCCGTTCAGAAAGTTGCCGACGCCATGGGTGTTGACCTGATGCAGGCAGCGCGCGGCATCATCGACATCGTCAATGAAAATATGTTTGGTGCATTGCGCATGATTTCGGTTCAGCAAGGTTACGATCCGCGCGAATTCGCGCTGATGGGCTTTGGCGGGGCAGGGTCATTGCATTCCAATGCGGTTGCCAAGCTGATGGGATCGTGGCCGGTGGTCGTACCGATTTCGCCGGGTGTTCTTTGCGCCGCAGGCGATGCGACAACCCGTATGCGCTCGGAAGTGGGACGGTCGTTCTCGCTGCGACGGTCGGCGACCAGCAACGCGCAGGTTCTTGCGGCGCTAAGCGATATGGCGGGTCAGGCCCGTGCGGCCCTGACCGGTGATGGTGTGCCGGAAAATGAGATCACACTGAAGTTTGAAATCGACACACGCTATTTCGGCCAGGGTTTTGTCGTTCCCATGCCGGTGGACATCCATGATTTCAAAGCTGATGGCATTTCAAAACTGGCCGATGCCTTTGATGCGGAACATCGCCGCCTGTTCACCTTCAATATGGAAACTGAACACGAACTGGTGAACCTGCGTTGCGTTGCCCTTGGGCGCGAACTGGAACTTGAGGTTCATGAAATTCCAAAGGGCGATGGCAATCCAAAAGCAGCCCGGTTGAATGATCACCGCATGTGGGTAGATGGTGCCTGGCATGACGGTGCTGTCTATGAACGCACGTTGCTTAAGGCTGGGGATAAAATTCCGGGCCCGGCGATTGTCGTTGAAATGGATTCAACCGCGCTGATCCTGCCGGGTTGCGTGGCCGAGGTTGATCGCCTTGGCAATATCCTAATCAACCCGGTTTGATTGAAAATTCTATTGACCGCATAGGCCAATTGTCGACCTAAAAGGAGCATGCTCATGCCCGCCAGACTGATTGAAACGAATACAGCCCCCTTCAAGACCGTGGCTGTGGATCCTGTTACCCTGGACATTATTGAAAATGCGCTGCGCAATGCACGCGTCGAAATGGATGCAACGCTGTTTCGGACAGCACTAAGCCCCGGGATCCGCGAACAGGGTGACGCGTTCCCGATGATCGCTGATCGCGAAGGCCGTATGGTCGTTGGCCAGTTCGGATCATTCCTTGGTGGTTTTCTGAAAGGCTATGAGGGCGAGATCGAAGAAGGTGACGTTATCCTTCTGAATGACCCCTATTCCTGCGAAGGTGCGATTTCACATACCAGTGACCAGCTGGTGATCATGCCGATCTATCGTAAAGGACGTCTGGTTGCCTGGGGCGCCATGTTTGGCCATATGACGGATGTCGGCGGCAAGGTGCCGGGCTCGCTTCCCACCGATGCAGCATCAATCTTCGAAGAAGGCATGCGCCTGCCGCCTGTAAAGCTGTACCGCAAGGGCGTGCTTCAGGATGACGTACTCAAGATTGCCTGCCATCAGTCCCGCATGCCGGAATGGTATCGCGCCGATCTGGTTGCGGTGGTCGCCGCCTGCCGCATGGCGGCGCGCCGGGTTGAAGAAATCTGCAATCGTTTCGGTGATGACGTATTCAACTCGACCCTGAATGAATTGCTGGAACGCAATCGCCGGGCCATGCGCCACCTGATCATCGGTTCCATCGGTGAAGAACCGGTGTTTTTCGAAGATTATATTTGCGACGACGGCAAGGGGGCAGGACCCTTCAAGATCAAATGCACCATGCACCGCGAAGGTGAAAAGGTCATTCTGGATTTTGCTGGCACCGATCCGCAGTCGGAAAGTTCCATCAACTTCTATCTCAACGAAAACATGTTCAAGATGTTCTTTGGCATCTACATGATCATGGTGTTCGACCCCCAGATCCTGTTCAATGACGGGTTCTATGACCTGATCGATGTGCGTATCCCAGAGGGTTCGTTGCTAAAGCCCAAATTTCCCGCTGCCCTGTCTGGGCGAACCCATGCGCTGGGGCG
>CAISDR010000161.1 GCA_903884125.1 uncultured bacterium | reverse complement strand
TTTTCGATAAAGTCATAGGCACCAACCTTGATTGCACCCACGGCCGTTTCAATCGTGCCGTGCCCGGAAATCATGACCACCGGCAAATCCGGATGGTCGCGTTTGACCTGTTTTAAGATTTCAATACCGTCCAGACGGCTGCCCAGTAACCATACATCCAGCACGAGCAAAGACGGCCTGCGCGCCTCAATCTCTTTAAGTGCGGAATCAGCATCGCGCGCCACACGGGTCTTATATCCCTCGTCCTGAAGAATACCCGCGACCAGATCGCGGATATCCGCTTCATCATCGACGATCAAAATGTCATGTGCCATGAACAACCTGCTTTGTTTCCACTAAGCGCGGGGGGAATTGACCGGGTTCTATGGGCGGCCGTGCCAGCGAAACACGCACAACAGCACCGGGGCTGCTGGGTTCGACGCCATAGGCATTGTCGATTTCAAAAGTGCCGCCATGATCTTCAAACGCCTTGCGCGCCATGGCCAGACCAAGTCCCGTGCCCTTGGTGCGCGTGGTGACATAGGGTTCCGTCAAGCGGTGGCGCAAGGCTTCGGGCAGGCCCTGGCCATTATCTGAAATGGAGATCAGCAGCCGCTCCGGCTCTTCGGTCAGAACGATATCGATGCGCCCTTTCGGTAATGAACGCTCATCCAGCGCCTTTCGCCCGGAAATAGATTCACAGGCATTTTTCAACACATTGGTTAGAGCCTGGGCGATCTGCGGTGCGTCGCATTTGACAATGGGCGCAGGATCAGGGGCCGTCAGATTTATCTCCACATCAGGATTTGCAACCTGGGCCAGGAACATGACCTGACGCAGGACCTCGCCAACATCTTCAACCTTCAGCGTGGTTGATGGCAGCCGCGCAAAAGATGAAAACTCGTCCACCATCCGGCCAATATCACGCACCTGACGGATGATGGTATCCGTGCATTGCTGAAACACGCCGGGATCGGTTGTAATTTCGGCGGCATATTTCCGCTTCAGCCGTTCCGCCGACAATTGAATGGGGGTTAGCGGGTTTTTGATTTCGTGCGCGATCCGGCGTGCCACATCGGACCATGCCGCCTGCCGCTGGGCACCCATCAGCTCGGTAATATCATCAAGTGTTACGACAAAATTCTGTTCGGCATCACTGGCGCGTTCGGCGCTGACGCGCGCGAGAAGCGTGCGCGGTTTGGCACCCCTGAAAATTTCAATCTGGCCCTGAACAACCCGATCCGGTCGCGCACGGGCATCATCAATCAAAGGGGCCATTTCCGGAATGATTTCGGCAAGTGGCTGGCCGACCAGACTGTCAGGCTTGGCATTCAGGAATGTGGAAGCCGACCGGTTCAGCAAGGTCACGCGGAATTCATGGTCAAGGCCAATAACCCCGGCCGTAACACCTGCCAAAACGGTTTCGATGAATACGCGGCGGCGGTCCAGCTGACTGTTGGCATCAACAAGTTCGTTTCGCTGATGTTCCAGATCCCCGGTCATGGTATTGAACGCGCGGCTCAAAATCGCCATTTCATCGTCGAATTCGGATTCATCCACACGCGCCGTCAGGTCGCCCTCGCCGACTTTGACGGCAGCCTCAGCCAGTGAACCAATGGGTGAAACCAGCCGTGTTGCCAGTTGCAGGCCAAACCACATGGCACCCAGCAGCACCATCACGGCGACCAGAATGAACAGCAGCGCAAAGGTCACCTGAATGCCCGCCTGATTGTCCTTGTTGGTCTTGAAATCTTCGAGACCCAGTCTGGTCTTTTCGGCATATTCCAGCACGCGGGCATCCACAAACCGGCCCACATATAAAAAGCCGTCAACCACGGTTGGCAGTGCCACAAGCGCGCGTACCCGATCGTAAGACTGATCAGTCAGGATCACGACTTCGCCCCGCTGGGCTGCCGCAAAAGCTTCTGGTGATGGTGGCTTTACCGCCAGCGCGAAACTCAGCGGACCGGTGACCAAAAGATTGCCACGGCTGTCAATGATATAGGCTTCCGAAAGGCGGTTCTGGGCGGCAAGGATCGACAGATCGCGGGCCAGCAGATCAGCATCCTGCTGATAACGCGGGGTCAGCCGGCTTAACGCATTGGCCATCAGCGCCACATCACCCTTGATCAGTTCCTGATGTTCCTTGGCATAGGCCTGGGATACGCGCACCGCGCTTTCAAGTGACGTGCGTACCGGGTCACCAAACAGTGCATCCATCCCGATATTGACCGTGGTGATCGACAACGCGGCAACGATCACAGCCGGTAAAACCGCCACGACCGAAAACATGGTCACCAATCGAACATGCAGTCTGGACCCGGCAGCCCCGCTGGCCCGGTCGCGCCACAACTGGACAACACGCTGCGCCACAAGGATCATCAGCGTCAGGATCAGCGCCAGTATCATGACGACCAGCGCACCAATGGTGCGCTGGCGCTCGGCAGTTTCATTCAGCCAGATGTAATAAGTCAGCGCTGCCAGAGCCAGGCTTGCGATACCCACGCCCGCTGCAAGTAACACCCCAAAGCCTGGCTTGCGCCAAAGCGGCATTCTGTTATCGGTCGCCATCAGCGAACTTGTTTAGGGGATTGAGGTATCGACCCTGCGATTGCAATGTCACGTCTGTTGTATTCCCGTCAGCCAACTGGCAAAAAAGTGCGGACAGACCCGCATAAGCCGAGTCAGATCCGGGAATATAAAGGGCTTTGCATTGATTTACCAGAGACCGTTGCAGTTAAGCATCAGGTGTTGCGCCTGTGCCGCTTCATTTGTGCCTGCCTAGGGCTTTCCGCGAAATACATCCAGTTCCAGATCCCGCACTTTCTTGCGCAGGGTGTTCCGGTTCAGGCCCAGCATCTGGGCCGCCTTGATCTGATTGCCGCGCGTTGCCATCAGGCTGAGATTGATCAGCGGGCGTTCAATTTCGCGCAATATGCGGTCATAAAGGCCGGTCGGTGGCAGGGCATCACCATGGGCTGCGAAATAACGCGCCAGATGGCGTTCCACGGTTACACCCAGACTGTCGCTTTCAGCGGCGGTCGCCCCCATGGACAGTTCCGGCATGGCCGGTTCCATCAGTTCCATTTCGATGATTTCGACACCGATTTCATCTTCGGAATAGAGGGCCGCCAG
>CAISDR010000160.1 GCA_903884125.1 uncultured bacterium | reverse complement strand
TGAAGCCGATGCCATCGCCCGACGTCTGGCCAAACAATTTCCCGACCATCCGGCAGTTCTGGTCCTTATGGCTTCAATTGCCGATGCCAGTGGCAATGCGCAAGAAGGTGATCGCCTTTGGTCAGAAACGCTCAAACTTGTCCCCGATGATCCCAATGTGCACTTGGCCTGCGCCCTGTCGCGCATCAAGGTGCGTCGTTTTGATCAGGCAATCGGACATTTAAAGGTTGTCATTGCCATGGCCCCGCTGTTTGCTGGTGCTTATAACAATCTTGGCAATTTACTGGATCATCAGCAGAAATATTCTGAATCAATAATTGCGTTTGCAAAAGCTATTACACTTGACCCGGGCGACGGCGCACCCCTTTCGAATATCAGCACACCATTGCTGGCATTGGGCCTGTCCGAATCTGCTGTAAAGGCGGGACGATGGGCGATACGGGCTTTGCCACAGGTGGCCGATGCCTATTTCAATCTGGGCGTTGCCCTGCATCAGGCAAATCGGGACGAAGAAGCTGTGGACGCCTATCAGGCTGCGCTGGAACTGTCGCCGAATATGGTCAGGGCACATTATAATCTCGGGCTGTCGCAATTGCGACTGGGACAATTTGCAATGGGCTGGTCATCATTTGAATGGCGGCATGCCATGGTGCCTGCGGTTACCGACGTAAGGTCATTTCAGGTACCGCACTGGCGGGGCGAACCATTGTCCGGACGCGCGATGGTGGTTCATGCCGAACAAGGACTGGGCGATACGATTCAATTTGCCCGTTATGTTGCACATTTGCGCGCTAATGGCGCACGCATTGTTTTTATGGTCAAGCCAGGCCTTGGGCCGTTGATGCACCACTGGCTAGGCGGTGATATTATCGAAGAAGGTGCAGCTTTACCGCGAATTGACTATCATTGTCCCATGATGTCGCTACCTGGGCTGATCGCGCCTGACCCGCGCCAGATATCAGTTCCGGATTTGCGTCCTGATGACCTTCATCTGAAAAAATGGATAGCAATTTTGGGTGCAAAAGCGGGCTTGCGTATCGGCCTCGTCGTGTCTGGGCGCCCAAGCCATAGCAATGATGCCAACCGATCAATACCAATCAAAGTTTTGCAACCGCTTTTTACATCAGCGGACATAACCTTCCATCTTTTGCAAAACCAGATCAGACCGGGTGATGAACCCGATCTGGCATCATTTGGTAATGTGGTTCGTCATGATCATCAGATAGGTGATTTTCTGGACACCGTGGCATTGGTTGAACTAATGGATCTTGTCATCAGTGTAGATACATCGGTGGCACATCTTGCGGCGTCCATGGGAAAGCCTACATGGATCACGCTGCCTTTTTGGGCGGACTGGCGTTGGGGATTGGATCGCTCAGATAGCGACTGGTATTCGTCGGTCCGCCTGTTCCGACAGGATCGAAGCCGCGACTGGAGAAAAGTTGTTTGGGAATTGACCGAAGCCCTGAGACTGGTCAAAGGCGCCAGTTAGCATCCCTGCGCGTAAATTTAGGCTGGAGGATTTTTCTTGGGACGCGTTGATTTTGCTGCGGTGCTTGTCATCCCGGCATTTTGGCCGCCCTGGCAAACAGCGATGGCCGGCTGTGTGCGCATGGCATAATTACGCACAAAAGTTTCGAATTCCTGCGATGGGAGTTGATCCGCTTGGTCAAACAGTTCTGCGGCTGATGCACAAAAGGCTGTTCGTTCGCCTAAGGATCTTTCGGAAATCTCATTTGCCGTGCGGGTGACAAAATCATTGGTCTGCCGGGTGCCATCCCCACCATAGGTACGCTGGAAAAACTGTCCCATCCGCCGGTTCTGCAACGCCAGGATCGGCTGAAATTTTCGAACAAAATTATTGTAGCGATGGCTGGTTCCACATGACAGCGCGGCTACCATCAACTCGGTCTGAACCAGACGGGCTGTCAACGCCACATGATCCTGGGGCCCAGCGCATATTTCGCCAGCCCTGGCGGTGGATGCCGAAAGCAGTCCTGCAATTAATGCCAGATAGACAATCCTGACCCGCAAAATAGGCTCTCCAATTCCACACCAATGGACCGTGGTGGATGATCATACTGGTCATTGCACCGGCGAAACGCAAGTCCTGACCGGATAGGGTTTACAAATCGTGAACATTCCTGGCTCCGGCCTATCTGGACCGGATGCGCGAGTTTCGTCATTGTCTGACAATGTCCGAATCTTTAAATCACGATCCCATTGCCCGCCTGCCATCCGGATTATTCGGAGCGGCACTTGGCCTGTCGGGCATTGCGGCCGCCTGGTCCAAAATTGGCGACCTGGAATTTGTTGATCCAGGTATTGGATTTGCATTGGGCATGGTTGCGGCTTTGGTTTTCTCTGTCTGTTCACTTGCACTTGGGGCAAAGGCGATCCTGAGACCCGCAGCGGCCCTGGGTGACCTGCGTGATCCCAATCGTCTTGCGCCCTATGGGGCGGGTGCCATGAGTCTGATGGGCATTGGCGCGCTGCTGGCGGCAAAGGCACCAAATCTGGGTACCGCAATCTGGCAGACCGGCGCACTATTTGACGGACTGATCTGTATTTTCTTTTGCGCCAGACTTCTGGCCGGACGATGGAGCTTTAATGCCGCAGGCCCCCTGTGGCTTGTGCCCGCGGTCGGGGCCATCGCGGCCCCGGCATCGGGTATAGGATTAGGACAGGACCTTGCATCCGGCATCCTGTTTGGTCAGGGCATTATGGGGCTGACCCTTGTCCTGCCCGCGATCATCGTCAGGATGTCCTTTCATGATCGCCCCCCCACCGGCGCACCGCTTGCGATTTTATTAACGCCACCGGGGCTTGGCTGTGTAAGCCTGATTGCTATGAACGGCGGTGTTGACCATTTGGCCTTCGGCATTTATGGCGCTGCTGTCACCATCGCAGGAGGATTGTGTTTTCTTGGTGTGCGCATCGCGCAAGCCCCACCAAATATCAACCTGTGGACGCTGATTTTTCCGATGGCAAATTTCTCAATTGCCACCTTGCTGGTTGGTAGCGGATCAGACACACCGGTCCTTGTCTGGTTTGGTATCGGACTAACGATACTGGTAAGCCTGATGGGAATTGCGATACTGGGCTGGACGGGTTTTATCCTCTCTCGCGGGGGATTTACGACCCAGGGTTTGATTTTTCGCGGCCATATTCACCAAACGGGACAGTAAGGTATTAGACTCAGACCAGATCGCGCGGGCTGACAAAAGTCAACAAATTCCCCCGTGCGCGTTCAATTTTTGACCATTGGGAAATGTCAAACGCAATCACGGCCAGTCCGGCGGTTGGAAATTTCTCGCCCATACGACGCAAGGCGGCTGAATCGCCACCGGCGGCAAGTTCTACTGACAAATCCTCAAAACCCGGATTATGCCCAATCACCAGCAGGCGCCCGACGTCATTGCTGACCTGGCGGATGCGATCAAGCAATTTATGCGGGGCTGCCAGATAAATTCCCTTTTCAAATAGAACCTGCGGCAAGCGAGGCCAAAGGCCTGATGCGCGTTCCAGAGTTTCCTGGGCACGTTTTGCCGTTGAACAAAGAACAAAATCAGGCAGCAGGCCGCGATCTGCAATGTACTGACCGATCACAGGCGCTGCCATTCGCCCGCGATCATTCAACCGCCGGTCATGATCATCCATCCGCGGATCGGTCCAGGATGATTTGGCATGACGCAATAACAGAAGTGTTTTCATGATTGCCAGACCCTGATTGATTGATTTCTCAGCCGCCCCAAAATGGTGATGCCAGCAAAAAACGCCAGCCCGCCGCCTGTGCGGGCGAGACAGTATCAAGGCCCAATTGTCTGGGCACCCGAACTGAATAGGTACCGAAAATTCGATCCCACCACGGCAACAAAAAGCCGAAATTGCTCATCTGCCCTATGATTGATGTCGAATGATGGTTTGCATGCATGGCAGGGGTGACGATAAACCAACGCAATCTTTGATCCAGCGCCGTGCTCAAACGCAGGCTGGCATGCGAAAACAAGGCGCCTGCCTGCAGACAGAATTCAGCGACAATGACGGTGGCCGGATCAATACCGAACACCGCAATAATCAGCAATTTATATAGATTTGAAATCAATGCCTCGCCCGGATGGAACCGCACAGCCGTGGATGTATCCAACCGATCATCCCCATGATGGACCTGATGAAAACGCCATAGCGAAGGGATCAGATGAAACAGCCGATGCTGAAAATAAATTGCTGCATCAAAAACTATCAGGCCCATTACCAGCTCAAGCGGCGTGGGAAGGCTTAGTTGAGCAAACAGCCCAACCTGTCCCAGTCGAAAGCTGGCAGCAGCAGCCATCAGTCCCACCGGCATGACCCAACGCAATAGGATGATATCAAGGCCACCCATGGCCAAATTGATTAGATACCGAACGTCCCATCTGCCATGGGGCGCAGACGAACCGGTCCGTTCCAATGCAAACAGCATAACCCAAAGTCCAAGGCCAAGCCCCAGGCGCCAGACTTCAGCAGGCGCATCGGGCATGTTCAGACCTGTTAATCAGTGCCTGTCAGATCAGGTGAATTTCGGTGTCGCCATCTTTGTGATGTCGATTTCGGCATGCCGGAAGGGAATCCAGTCCTTGTGATCGGTCCGGTATTGCAGGCCGTAAGGCGACTTCAGGAAGATCCGGGCCAGAGGCTGGCCCCCTTCACGCTTGGTGCGTTCCACATCCACCAGGGCGCTGGATGCAAAAACCGCATCCCAGTATTCGTCCTGGGCCAGGTCGCGACCAGCGTTTTTCGCATGTTCACGCGCCGCATCTGAAAGATTCCAGGCATCTTCGACCATCGCGTAATAATCGATCTTGCCGTCATTCTCGTCAGTCATGAGCCACGTATCCGTTGAAATTGCGGGATTAAGTACTGGAGGGGCCAAGGCCACGGATTTGATTCTGGCGCTAAGCCCTGAAAATTTCAAGTCCGATGGGTTATAAGGAATTTGCGCGTGCGATCAAGTGCCTCGGTTAGCCCCACCCGGGCAACCGATACCCCCGGCGGGAAGGCCGATAACAGGCGCGAGGGTAACATGGCATCCAGCATGACAAAGACCCCATGGTCGCCAGCCTTGCGTAAAAGCCGCCCAAATGCCTGTTTCAGCTTGAGTCTGACGATCATGTCATCATAAGCGGGGCCGCCAAACGCCTCGCGCCGGGCCTTGTGCAACAGCGTTGGCGTGGGCCAGGGCACACGGTCAAAAACAATCAGCCGCAGCGACTGGCCCGGCACGTCCACCCCGTCGCGCACCGCATCCGTGCCCAACAGACACGAATCAGTCTCAGCCCGAAACATATCCACCAGGGTTCCGGTATCAATTGGGTCCACATGCTGAGCATAAAGGGTCAACCCATCAGCTTCCAGCGGGGCCAAAATGCGCTGATGCACCAGTTTCAGCCGACGAATGGCAGTAAAAAGGCCCAAAGCGCCCCCGCCGGAAGCCCGGAATAACTCCCGATAGGCTGCGGCAACCTCGTCCGGGGCATCGCGGCGCACATCAGTAACGATCAGAACCTGTGTACGGGCTGCATAGTCAAAGGGCGAGGCAAAACCCGCCCGTCTGGGCGGCACGATCAGATGCTGCCCACCGGTGCGCACTTCTGCGCTGCGCCAGTCATCGGGATCATTTGGTCCGCGATCGCGCAGCGTGGCAGATGTCACCAGCACCCCATGGGCCGGTGCCATAACTGCCTTGGCAAAGGGTAGGGTCGGGTCCAGCCAATGGCGGTG
>CAISDR010000159.1 GCA_903884125.1 uncultured bacterium | reverse complement strand
TTCAATCAATCCAACGGTGTCGGTCAGTTCCCGTTCCAGCGTCCGATAGCCTTCAATGGCGCCATCAAGGCGCGAGCGATCACGCATCACCTTTTGGGCAAGCGCCGGATCATTCCATAAATTCGGGTCTTCAGCCTTGACGTTTAGCTCGGCTAGCCGGATCAGCGCGCTATCCCAGTCAAAGATACCTCCTCAGCAGCGCAAGCGACTGCTGAATATCATCGATCATGGTCTGAACTTCTGCGCGCATATCTATCTCTCAACCAAATCAGGGCTTTTTCGCAGCCGTGGGCGGACATTAGTCGAGCGCCCATAACACGTAAAGCAAAACAGCAATTGCAGCACTTCAGTAAAGGCCAGTAGTGCCTTGCTGATTGGTGGACGGCACATGGGCGGCGTTCGGGTCATCAACGCGCCCAAGGTCAAGCACCGGCCGGTCATCGTCCAGTGGTTCAGTCCCCGGCTTGAACGCTTCCCAGATCACGCCACGTGCACCGGGTTCGGCAATCGACCCGGTCTTGGGATCAACGCGCACCAGTCTTAAGCCAGGCGGCACCCGGAACGGCAATGGTGCCTTGCCAGCCAGCGCCACAGTCATAATGTCCCGAAAAATCGGTGCTGCCGCCGACGCGCCGGTTTCATGCTTGCCCAAACTGTCTGGTTGATCAAAGCCAACAAAAACGCCGACCGCCAGATCAGGTGCAAAACCTACAAACCAGGTATCTTTCGACTCGTTGGATGTGCCGGTTTTACCGGCCAGCGGATGTCCGACCGCTTTTACCCGTGTGGCTGTGCCGCGATCAACGACGCCTTGCAGGATGTTGACGATCTGATAGGCGGTCTGGGGGGATATGACACTGGCGCGCAGATCGGGCAGTTCCGGTGCTTCCTGACCGTTCCAGACAATATTACGGCAATTATCGCACTGGCGGTTTTCGACCAGCAGAATGTCGTGTCCATCGCGATCCTGGGCCCGATCGATCAAAGATGGGTGAATGCGCCTGCCGCCATTTACAAACATCGCATAGGCGGTTGTAAGCCGCATCAAAGTGGTTTCGCCCGCCCCAAGTGCCATAGACAGAACGGGGGGGATATCATCCACGACGCCAAACTCCTTGGCTGTTGCGACAACCTTGTCCATACCTACAAACTGGGCCAGACGCACTGTCATCAAATTGCGTGATAATTCCAGACCAGCGCGCAAAGTTGTCGGGCCGTAAAAATGTCCTGAATAATTGCCCGGCTTCCAGACCCCAAGTCCCGGTCCCTGATCAATCGCAACCGGCGCATCCAAAATCAGGCTTGATGGCGTAAAGCCATTGTCGAGGGCCGTTGCATAGACAAAAGGTTTGAACGCCGAACCCGGCTGCCGTTTGGCCTGGGTCGCCCGGTCATACTGGCTTTTATCAAAGGAAAATCCGCCCGACAGCGCCAGGACCCGACCGGTATGGGGATCCAGGGCAACCACAGCACCATTGACCTTTGGAATCTGGCGCAGCGCATAGTCCGCACTGCCGGGGCGCGCTTCATCAGCCTGCTCGACCACGATCACGTCGCCCGGCTTGACCACATCAGACGGCAGTTTAGGCGACGGTCCGGTGACCTGTTCAGGCAGATTGGGCCGTGCCCAGGCCATATTCGCCATGGTTACTTTGCCGGTGCTGCCGTCATCAAAGCCGATAACAGCCTGCAGGGGCTCGACGGTCAGAACCATCGCAATGCGCCAGGCATCCATGCCGGTTTCAACCTCGACCCCACCTAACCGGCTGGCCCAGTCTGGGCCGGGTTCTAGGTGGGTTATCGGGCCACGCCAGCCATGGCGCCGATCATAGGCAATCAGACCGGCGCGCAGGGATTCATCCGCCGCGCGCTGCAATTGAGAATCCAGTGTCGTCCGGATCGACAGGCCGCCGTCATAAAGCGCCGCTTCACCCAGTTTCCCGATCAGTTCGCGGCGTACTTCTTCGATAAAGTAACCGTTTCCAGGCGGGTCAAGATCGGGCAATGGCTGACTTAACAACGGCTGCGCCTGTGCCTCATCTGCCTCGGCTTCGCTGATGCGGCCATCTTCCTCCATGCGCCCGATAACCCAGTTGCGCCGATCACGGGCACGATCAGGATGCAATGTGGGATTATAATTATTGGGCGCCTTTGGCAGGGCCGCTAGATAGGCAGCCTCGGCCACTGTCAGTTCATCAAGGCCCTTGCCAAAATAATTAAGTGCGGCGGCTGCAACCCCGTATGCCCGTCGGCCCAGAAATATCTCATTTAGATAAAGCTCAAGGATATGTTCCTTGGTATAGGCCTGCTCGATCCGGACGGCCAAAATCGCCTCGCGCACCTTGCGC
>CAISDR010000158.1 GCA_903884125.1 uncultured bacterium | reverse complement strand
GGCCTGACGTGCAATTTTACCGGTCTCGAGCACCAAAGTGCGCCCGCCCCAGTTCAGTTCCTTGCGATGAATGTCAAACATATCGAATTATTCCTCTCATCCTGCGTGCATTTCTCCGCACCCCCTGATGCGGAGACGGGCGGACGTCACCTGACGCCCGCCCGCTATAGTCAGGACCCATATAGGTCCGTTTGCGCCTACTTGCGGATACCCAGACGCTGGATCAGCGCGTCATAACGCGCCACATCCTTGGCCTTGACATAATCCAGCAAGCGGCGACGTTGGCTGACCATTTTGATCAGACCACGGCGGGAATGGTTATCCTTGCTGTGGGTCTTGAAATGGCCGGTCAAATTTGAAATCCGTTCGGTCAGGATCGCGACCTGAACTTCCGGTGAACCCGTATCGCCCTCTTCACGAGCATATTCACGGATCAATTCCTGCTTACGTTCCAGCGATATCGACATCGTGTCTCCTATTGGTTGGATAAGTTGAAGACGCGGACAGGCCGGCCAATGGCCCCGGAACAATCGAGCAGGGCGACAAGTCCATCAGGACCCATCGCCTTGACGATGACAGAGGCGGATGACGCGAAACGTCCACCAGGCATGATCGGAAGACCTTGGCGAAGCCGTTGTTCTTCCAAACCGGTCACGGCCAGCGCCGGGATGTCGTCCAGCGCGGTCTGAACCGGGTGCAGAGCCTGATCCACGCGGGCTGTATAGTCTAAATCGGCCAGCGTTTCCAGCCCAATCGCGCAGGCCAGATCAAACGGGCCGACACGCCTGCGCCGCAAAAGCCCCACATGGCCATGCCCGCCCACAGCGCGTGCCAGATCCCGGGCCAGACTGCGCACATAAGTGCCCTTGCCACAGACCACCGAAAAGTCAGCCCATGCGCCATCGGGGTCCATCCGAGCCAGGTGCAGGCGGTCGATGCGCACCCGGCGGGTCGCCATTTCCACCTGAACCCCTGCGCGGGCCAGATCATAGGCGCGCTGGCCGTCAATATGAACGGCTGAGAAGACCGGCGGCACCTGATCGATCTCGCCGACAAACCGACCCATGACCGACAATAGTGCAGTCTGATCAGGGCGATAGCCGGAAGTCAGCGTGGCAGTACCTTCCAGGTCATCCGACGTCATCTCGGCCCCGAAGACCACCCGGAAGTCATAGACTTTGGTTGCATCCTGAACAAAGGGGATGGTCTTGGTCGCCTCGCCCAGGGCAATGGGCAGGATGCCGCTGGCCAGCGGGTCCAGCGTACCGGCATGACCTGCCTTGTCCGCATCCATCAGCCTGCGCACCCTGGCCAGCGCCTGAACCGAGGTCAGCCCCAACGGCTTGTCCAGAATGACCCAGCCATTGACGGGCCTGCCACTTTTATTGCGGCCGGATTTTTTAAGCGGATTCATGGCAGCGGCTGAATTCAGGACGGGTCGAGATCGCGGGCGACTTTTTCAGACCGCAAAAGGCTGTCAACCGCCAGCGAGCGGTCAAAAGCCTCGTCCAGTTCAAAATCAATATCGGGCGCAAATTTCAGGCTGGTCGCCTTGGCCAGTACGGAACGGTACAGCCCGCGCGTCCGTTTCAGCGCGGCCAGAACCGCCTGTTTGCGTTCGCCCGTCAAGGGCATGACAAAGGCTACTGCATGACGCAGATCGGGGGACACGCGAACTTCCGATACGGTGATGGAGACATCAAACAGATCGGGATCATGGGTGTCGCCAGACAGCAGCGCCTGCGCCAGTGCGTGACGGATCACTTCACCGGCTTTCAGTTGCCGCTGCGATGGGGCCTTGCCCGAGCGAGACAGTCTGGCCATTGGGAAACCCCCTGAAAGGTTGAGACCCTAAAGGGTGCGGGCGATTTCCTCGACCTCGAAACACTCGATCTGGTCGCCGACCGCCAGGTCCTGGAAATTGTCAAAGGCCATACCGCATTCCATGCCGGACTTGATCTCTTTGACTTCATCCTTGACGTGCTTGAGCGAGGACAGTGAGCCTTCGTGGATGACCACATTGTCGCGGATGATCCGGACTTTTGCCCCGCGCCGCACCACACCATCGAGCACCCGGCAACCGGCGACCTTGCCGACCTTGGTGATCGAAAAGACCTGACGGATTTCCGCGTTGCCGATGAAGTTTTCACGGCGTTCGGGTGACAACAGGCCGGTCATGGCCTGACGCACTTCATCAACCAGTGCATAGATGATCGAGTGATAGCGGATATCAACGCCAGAAGATTGCGCCAGATCGCGCGCCTGATGGGATGGCCGCACGTTAAAGCCGATGATCACCGCATCCGACGCACGCGCCAGTGTCACATCGCTTTCAGTGATCCCGCCAACACCTGAATGCAATATCCGCACGCGCACTTCATCAGTGGACAACCGGTTCAGGGCCGTGACGATCGCTTCTGTTGAACCCTGCATGTCGGCTTTAATCACCACACACAGTTCCTTGGTCGCCTGATCGTCCTTCATCCGGGTCAGCATCTGATCCAATGTGCCACGGTTGAGAACCGTTGCCATCGCCTCGCGCTTTTTGCCCTGACGATAGGCGACGATTTCACGTGCACGGGCTTCGTCTGCTACGACCGAGAATTCTTCGCCCGCATCAGGCACGCCCTGAAGGCCCAGGATCTCAACCGGGGTTGACGGACCTGCGGTCTTCACCTGCTTGCCCAGATCATCGGTCAATGCGCGTACGCGGCCATATTCGGCACCCGCCACGACAATGTCACCGACCTTCAGCGTACCGCGCTGGACCAGTACCGTACCAACCGCACCGCGTCCGCGATCCAGTCGACCTTCGACCACAACGCCTTCGGCGGTGCGGTTCGGATTGGCCTTTAATTCCAGCACTTCGGCCTGAAGCAATACGGTTTCCAAAAGCCGGTCCAGATTGGTGCCTTTGGTCGCGGACACTTCAACCGACAGCACGTCGCCGCCCATTTCTTCGGTGACCAGTGAATATTGCAGCAGTTCCTGACGCACCTTGCCCGGATTGGCCCCCGGCTTGTCGATCTTGTTGATCGCGATGATGATTGGCACCTTGGCCGCCTGGGCGTGTGCAATGGCTTCTGCAGTCTGCGGCTTGACACCGTCATCTGCGGCCACCACCAGAATGACGATATCCGTCACCTTGGCGCCGCGTGCACGCATGGCGGTAAAGGCTTCGTGACCCGGCGTATCCAGGAATGTCACCGCCCCGCCTGATGGCAGGGTCACCTTGTATGCCCCAATATGCTGGGTAATACCGCCAGCTTCGCCCGAGACCACATTGGTCTTGCGGATCGCATCGAGAAGCGAGGTTTTGCCATGATCCACGTGACCCAGGGTGGTCACGACCGGCGCAGGCGGCTCCAGATGATCTTCGACGTCGGCAGCACCCTTGACGCCCACTTCCACGTCAGCTTCGGACACGCGCTTGACGGTATGGCCCAGTTCCTCGACCACCAGCTGGGCGGTGTCGGCATCAATGACTTCATTGATTGTGGCCATGATCCCGATTCCCATCAGGGTGCGGATCACGTCGGCCGCCCGTTCGGCCATACGATTGGCCAGTTCCTGAACCGTGATGGCATCCGGCACGATGACTTCGCGCGCGATCTTGACCCGTTCCTGGGTCATGCCCATCCGGCGTTCACGTTCGCGCTGACGGCGCATGGATGCCAGCGAACGCTGACGTTCTTCTTCATCCAGTGCTGTGGTCAGGGTCAGACGACCGGTACGGCGCTTGGGTTCACCACGGCGCGGGGCCAATGGCTTGGCAGTGGTCAGACCACGCCGCTTGCGGGCGCGTTCTTCCTCGTCTTCTTCCTGACCGATGGCAGCTGCCGTCAGACCGGCGCCAATCGGTGCCGTGGATACGGGGGGACGCTTTTTTTCTTCATCGGCCAGACGGCGCGTTGCTTCTTCTTCGGATTTCTTGCGCGCTTCCTCGTCAGAACGTTTGCGCGATTCTTCTTCGGCAAGACGCTTGGCTGCTGCTTCGCGCTCGGCGCTCAGGCGCGCGTTTTCTTCGGCGCGCTTTTTGGATTCGATTTCTGCACGCTTGCGCGCTTCGATTTCATAGACCTTGTTATCAGCCAGCGCCTTGGTGCGCGCCGCCTTTTCCTCTTCGGTCAGGGTCGGCAGGACCATGGCTGAACGGGCACGCGACGATGGCTGTGCCGGACGCGAAGGAGCAGTCTGTCCCTGACCGCCACGGGGCTGACCAAAGCCAGATGGTGCCGCACTCTGACGCGGGGCGGGTGCCTCTGCCGGTGCAGCGGCCGCTGGCGCTGCTGGCGCAACCGGTGCAGCGACATCGACCTTCAAAGTCGGTTTTGCCTTGATGGCCGTTTTAATGACCGGTGCTTCAGCGGGTGCAGCGGGTGCG
>CAISDR010000157.1 GCA_903884125.1 uncultured bacterium | reverse complement strand
GGCGTGCTGATCACCGAAGGCGTGCGCGGCGAAGGCGGCTATCTCACCAATTCGCAGGGCGAACGCTTCATGGAGCGCTATGCGCCCAACGCCAAAGACCTGGCGTCACGCGATGTCGTCTCCCGCGCCATGACCATTGAAATTCGCGAAGGCCGGGGCGTGGGCCCGAATAAGGACCATATCTTCCTGCATCTGTCGCATCTGGACCCCAAGATCATCGCCGAGCGCCTGCCCGGCATCACCGAAAACGCCCATGTCTTTGCCGGCGTTGATGTCACCCGCGAACCCATCCCGGTGCTGCCCACCGTTCACTATAATATGGGCGGCATTCCGACCAATTACTGGGGCGAAGTTTTGACATTGAAAGACGGCAATCCCGATACGGTTGTCCCCGGTCTGATGGCCATTGGCGAGGCCGCCTGCGTGTCGGTCCACGGGGCCAACCGCCTGGGATCAAACTCGCTGATCGATCTGGTTGTATTCGGACGCGCTGCGGGCATTCGTGCGGCGCAACTGGTGACACCGGGTGAAAAGCACCGCGATCTGGCCCCTGACAGTGCCGATGCGGCTTTGGGCCGTCTGGACCGCGCCCGTCATGCCTCAGGTGGCACACCAACTGCGCAACTGCGGCTGAAAATGCAAAAGGTCATGCAGAACAATTGCGCCGTATTCCGCACGGGCGACGTGCTGAATGAAGGCAAGGGCCTGATCCGCGAAGTATTCGACGGCGCTGGCGATATTGGCGTGTCCGACCGGTCGATGGTCTGGAACACCGACCTGCTCGAAACACTTGAGTATGATAATCTGATCCGCCAGGCGGTGGTGACGATGAATTCTGCTGCCAACCGCACCGAAAGCCGGGGGGCACACGCGCGCGAAGACTATCCTGACCGTGATGACAAAACCTGGATGAAACACACGCTGGCCTGGCTGGATGAAAAAGGCCAGACCGAGCTGGATTACCGCCCGGTACATACCTATACGCTGACCAATGACGTGCAGTATATCGCGCCCAAAGCGCGGGTATATTAAGCACATATTGGCAATCAAGACGGATCGATAAGGACCCATCATGGCCGAATTCCGCTTACCCAAAAATTCAGTTCCCATCACCGGCAAAACGGTGAAAGCGCCCGCCGGTGCCAAGAAGGTCAAGACCTTCAAGGTTTATCGCTGGAACCCTGACGATGGACGCAATCCGCAGATCGACACGTTTGAGGTGGATACCGGATCATGCGGCCCGATGGTGCTGGATGCGCTGCTGAAGATCAAAAACGAAATGGATTCGTCCCTGACCTTCCGGCGGTCGTGCCGCGAAGGGGTGTGCGGATCATGTGCCATGAACATCGATGGCACCAACACGCTGGCATGCACCAAGGGCATCGATGAAATCAATGGCGAGGTAAAGATCTATCCGCTGCCGCATATGCCGGTGCTGAAAGATCTGGTACCCGATCTGACCCATTTCTTTGCCCAGTACCGCTCCGTAGAACCCTGGCTTCAGACAGACACCGCCGCCCCCGAAAAGGAATGGCGTCAGAGCCATGATGACCGGGTCAAGCTGGACGGGCTTTACGAATGTATTCTGTGCGCGTGCTGTTCCACATCCTGCCCCAGCTATTGGTGGAATGGCGACCGTTATCTGGGTCCGGCCATTTTGCTGCAGGCCTATCGCTGGCTGATCGACAGCCGCGATGAGGCAACCGGCAACCGCCTGGACAATCTGGAAGACCCGTTCCGGCTTTATCGCTGCCACACCATCATGAACTGCGCCAAGACCTGCCCCAAGGGATTAAACCCCGCAAAGGCCATTGCCGAAATCAAAAAGATGATGGTCGAACGCCGGGTGTAGGTTTGTTGCTGGCAAGGGGCTATGATACCATTCGTCGTGTAAGGTGTTAACGTCTGCATTTGAGTTTGTTCAAGATTTGCAGGGAGACTGGAATTGACTTCGCAACGCGTGGATTTCGATTTTCTGATAAAGGATATTGAAACTCAAAAACAGGTTGCCAACTCGGCAATCCAGGCAGCAAAGCGCCTGCGGGAAAAGCAAAAAAATAACGAACCGGTTGATGATTCCGACGTGAGGTTAGCGATTGAGACGCTGTTGAATCTGGCGGAAAAACTCACAGCCAACAGTTCTACAACCTCCAGCCTTGCAACAAATGCCATATCGGTCCTGTCTGAAAAGTTCAGAGCGTAATGTAAGTATCGCTCAGGTTCAGCCGGGCAATACTGAGGAAGTTATAGAATAGTAAGGTTGCGTAAGAAGTAGGGTACATGAGTACTTACGACGACGAATTCGATGAGCGGATTGCAAAAGGTGAGCGCGCGAGCGACGTATTGCAGGCTGACCCTGTTCTCTTGGCGGCAGTAAAACAGTTCGACCTCACTTCAACCGCAAAAGATCGAACCCAGATTGTGCAATACACAACGATCGTATACGCGCTGACGATTGGGACATATTCGTTTTATTTATTACTCAAAGGATTATGTCAGGGAGAATCGGTTTCTGACGATTTCTCCAGCCTCATCCAAACATCCGTCGTGCCGATCGTCACTTTTGTGATCGGTTATTATTTCAAATCGGGCAAAGACGCCTGATTTTTGATATTCCCAACACAAACCTAGTCAAACCGATAGGCGTCCATCCGCAGGATGGCATAGCTTGTTGACTGGTGAATACGGGTCGCCTTCGCATTGGAGCCTGCGGCCCCAAGGGCTGCGAATAGGGGCAGGATGTGCTCTTCAGTCGGGTGATTATGAACCGCCTCGGGCGCGCAGGTGCGGTAGTGCAGAAGATCATCATGGCGGCCTTCAACCAGTGCCTGATGAAACCAGTCGGCAAAGACCGTGACCCAGCCCGGCTCGGCGGCATCAATCTGGCCACCCGACAGGCGAAGTGACGAAAGATCATGGGTAAAGGATCCTGATCCGATAACCAGAACCCCCTGGGCGCGCAGATCGGCAATGGCCGCACCCAGCGCCAGATGATGGGCTGGCCCCAGATCCGTCTGCACCGATAACTGGACCACAGGAATATCCGCCTGCGGCCATGCGATCAGGGCTGGCACCCATGCCCCATGGTCCAGCCCGCGCTGATGGTCCACGCCACCGGCAAGGCCCGCTGACGAAAGCTGTTCAAGTACCTGCCGGGCAAGCCCGTCCGAACCGGGTGCCGGGTAGGTCATCTGGTATAATGGGGGCCGGAAACCCGTAAAAATCATAAATGGTCTGATTGACTGCCACCGCATTGACCATGGGATGATCGGCTTCCCAATGGGCGGATATCATCAGTATCGCCTTTGGCTTCTGGCCAAGTGTAGCCGCAAGGCCCGTCATGAAGGTCCGGGCGGGAGAATCCGTCAGAATTAGACTGGGGGCCCCGTGGGAGAGGAAAAGTGTTGGCAGCATGATGCCTTAAGCCTAACAGCAAACACGCCTGAGGCCAAAAGGACATGGTGTCCCAACGGCCCGAACTTTAGCCAAGCTTTTTTCAGACAAGGGTTGCGGGCGGCACTTGGCGTGCCTATATAACCCTTCAGTCGATAAGGCCTGGTGTTTCTGGTGGGACATCACACTGGCCGGGCCTATGGACTAAATCGCTTGCTGCACATCTTAAATCGGGGACGCGGCGGGGTGCATTATTTGGCCCCAGGATTGTCCGCCACGGGAGTATGAACAATGGCAAAAGTTATCGGTATTGACCTTGGCACCACCAATTCCTGCGTCGCAGTTATGGACGGTGGCGTTCCTAAAGTGATTGAAAATGCCGAAGGCGTGC
>CAISDR010000156.1 GCA_903884125.1 uncultured bacterium | reverse complement strand
ATGGTCGAAAAAATTATTGCCCGGGCTGCGGGTAAGCCATCTGTTCGGGCAGGCGAACTTGTTACGGCCAAGGTGGATTTTGCCTTTGCCCATGACAGTTCCGGCCCCCGTCGATGGCGTCCCATGCTTGAGGAGCTGGGTGTTGGCCTTTGGGACCCTGAAAAGGTTGCCATTGTTTCAGATCATTATGTTCCGGCCGTTGATGCGCAAAGTGCCGCGATCCTAAAAGCAACGCGGGAATTTGCCCGCGATTACGGCGTCAGTCGTTTCTTCGACATGGTGGGCATCTGCCATCTGGTCCTGCCGGAGCATGGTCTGATCCGACCGGGGCATTTTATTGCCGGAGGTGACAGTCATACGCCGATGGCTGGCGCTTTTGGTGCGTATGCGGCTGGCTATGGGGCAACGGATATGGCGGCGATTGTTGCTACTGGCGAAACATGGACGTCCGTGCCCGAGACCATTCGCATTCATTGGAGTGGTGAATTTGCCACCGGTATCGTTGCCAAGGATGTTATGTTGTTCCTGTGCCGAAAGCTGGGCCTGGACAACGCGTTCAAGGCCGTTGAATTCACTGGCCCGACGATTAGCGCCCTGTCGATGCCAGAGCGGATGGTCCTGTGCAATATGGCTGCCGAGCTGGGTGCCGAGGCAGGCGTAGTGGCCCCGGATCAGGTGACATTTGACTATTTGTCTGCCCGTGGTCGCCCGGTTGAGGACGAGGCATACGCGCTGTCCCTGCCAAGTGACGAGGGCGCATCATTCAACAGCACGCATTACTATCAGGCACACGATCTGGCCCCGCAGATCGCAGCTCCCCATTCGCCAGCCAACACTGCCGATGCTGATCAGTTCAGGGGAGTGAGGATTGATCAGGCTTATATCGGTGCCTGTGTGGGTGCGAAAATCGAAGACCTTGCCATGGCGGCTGAAATACTTGGTGGACGTCATATCGCTGCCGGTGTGCGATTGTTGATAGCACCTGCATCGGCCGAGACCATGCGTCAGGCGGCAAGTACCGGCATTCTGCATCGACTGATCGATGCGGGCGCGGTCATCCTGCCATCGGGATGCGGGGCTTGTGCTGGAATGGGGGCCGGACTTCTGGCCGACGGGGAAACCTGCATTTCATCGACCAATCGCAATTTCCAGGGGCGCATGGGCAGTTCAGGCGCCAAGGTCTATCTGGGTTCACCCTATTCGGTTGCAGCCGCTGCTTTGGCCGGTGAAATTGTCGATCCGCGTGCGATTTTGGCTCAAAAGGTGGCGGCATGACCAGCCCGGAGAGAATTCAGGCGCCTATAGAAGGCCGAGCCTTTGTATTCGGTGATGACATCGACACGGATTTGCTGGCCCCTGGTTCGATGATGAAGCTGTCTCCGCAGGAGCTTGCGCGTCATTGCCTTGGGGCGATCGCGCCGGATTTTGCAACGTCGGTGAAGCCAAATGATTTGCTTGTTGCCGGACGCAATTTCGGGCTGGGCTCGTCGCGCGAACAGGCCGCCGTGTCACTAAAGCTGCTCGGGCTGGGGGCGGTGCTGGCATATTCCTTTGCCAGAATATTTTATCGCAATGCGATCAATCTTGGCCTTCCGGCTATTATTATTCCACAAACCTGCCGCATATCGGATCGTGATCGTTTGCGTCTCGATTTGCGAAAAGGTTTGCTGTTCAATCTAACAACCAACGAGTCAACAGCGGTAACGCCTATTCCTGATCATCTGATGGCGATGATGGAAGACGGTGGACTGATCCCGCATCTAAAGCGCCGGATTGGCAAAGGCCATTCCGAACAGGGAGCGCGGACATGAGTTCAGGATTAAAATCACGTCTGCAAAATGGCCCGGCTTTGATCGCGCCCGGGGCGTTTGACGCTTTATCCGCCCTGTTGATCGAGCAGGCTGGGTTTGAAGCGGTTTATCTGTCTGGTGCATCTGTGGCCTATACCCAGCTTGGTCGCCCGGATATCGGGCTTGTCAGTTTCGATCAGGTTGCCGATGTGGTCGCGCGCATCCGCGAACGGATCAGCCTGCCTTTGGTTGTTGATGCGGATACCGGTTTTGGCAATGCACTCAATGTTTCCCGCACCGTCAAAGTTCTGGAACGGATGGGGGCCAGTGCCATTCAGCTGGAGGACCAGTCGTTCCCCAAACGCTGTGGTCATCTGGCGGGAAAGTCTCTGGTGCCAGTAGATGAAATGGTCGGCAAACTGCACGCAGCGCTGGATAGCCGTGAAAGTGACCAAACGCTGATCATAGCACGAACGGATGCTGTTGATGTCGAGGGATTTGACGCAGCAATGGCGCGGGCACAGGCCTATGTGGATGCGGGTGCCGATATCCTGTTCGTCGAAGCGCCCAAGTCGCTGGAACACATGAAAAAGATAACAGATGCGTTCAAGGCGCGCGTGCCGCTGGTCGCCAACATGGTCGAAGGTGGAAAGACCCCGATACTGACACTCGATGAATTGGCCCAGATCGGGTTTAAACTGGTGATATCGCCCGGTGCGCTGGTTCGTGCATTGATACCGGCGGCGGAAAATTTCCTGGTATCATTAAAACAATATGGCACCACACGGCCATTCGCAGATCGCATGACCGATCTGGCTGGCGTGAACAAGCGCATTGATCTGGATGGGATGATGGCGCTTGGCCAGCAATATGATCCAGCGCATCAGGAAGCAGCAGAATAGGCAGATCATTGCGATGATGAATGATCCCAACCTTTACGACTACTGGCCCTATCGCAACCGGCCCCGCATTGAGTGGCCGGGGGGCAAGAAACTGGCATTCTGGGTCGCGCCAAATATTGAATATTACGAATTCGATCCGCCGAAAAATCCACAACGGCCCGGATGGCCGAAGCCCTCGCCCGATGTGGTTGGATATTCCCAGCGCGACTGGGGCAATCGTATAGGTCACTGGCGGCTGATGGAATTGATGGACAAATACGGCATGCGCGGGTCGATCTCGTTATCGACCGGCCTTATCGACCATCACCCGGAAATCATTGAAGCGTGTGTTGCCCGTGACTGGGAATTTTTCAGCCATGGAATTTATAATACCCGATATTCGTATGGCATGAACGAGGCACAGGAGCGCGCAGTAATTGAAGATTCAATCCGCAGCGTGCAGGTAGCAACCGGCAAGCGGATACGCGGTTATCTGGCGCCTGCACTGACCCATACTGAACGTACCTTTGACCTGATCGCAGAATATGATTTCTGGTACACCTGCGACCTGTTTCAGGATGATCAACCGCAACCGATCAAGACAAAATCGGGTCAGCTGATGTCCATGCCCTATTCGTTGGAAGTGAATGACGTGATCACCTATGGCCAATTGGCGATGACCCCACAACGCTATGCGGATGTATTGAAGCGCCAGTTTGATCAGTTGCTGGAAGAAGGAACGCGCAGCGGTACTGTCATGTGCATTCCGCTTCATGCCTATCTGGTCAGCCAGCCGCACCGAATACGTGCATTTGAATCCGCCCTTGCGCATATTTATCAAAACAGTTCCGATGTTTGGATTACGACAGCCGCGGAAATTGCCAATCATTTCCGAACCAGTTACTGGGACCAGACCATCTCGGATATTTCCGCGCGCGGCCTGACGCGGCCGGGAACGGGGTTTAACCCATGAGCCTGCCAGATGATTATCTGACTTATCCCAGGCGCCAATATGGCATGGATCAGGATTTATACCCCTGGCGTCCGGTTCAGGCGGGCAAATCCGTGGCATTGCCAGGTGACAGAAATCTGGCAGTGGCGCTGATCGTACCAATTGAACATCATGGCCTTAATCCGTCCGGCAAACCGTTCAAACATCCCGGTGCCATGGTGACGCCCTATCCTGATCTGCGGCATTACACGACCCGTGATTATGGCAACAGGGTTGGCGTGTTTCGCATTCTGGATGCACTGGACCATGCCGGGTTGAAGGCAACTTTTCCGATCAATGCGATGGCGCTGGAAAGACTGGAACCTTTGGTCCATGCCATTCAGTCGGCTGGCCACGAAATTGCCGCTTATGGATTATCGACCGATCACATTCATTGGGGCGGATTGGACCGGGCTGTCGAAGAGACATGGATTGCCGAGACTACAAGTCTGTTTGCTGCCAAAGGTCTTGCGCCAACTACATGGATGAGCCCCGCGCGCCAGCAATCATTTGCGACCCCTGTTTTGTTGGCGGCAGGTGGATATAAAATCTGTCTGGATTGGGAAATGGATGAAGTACCGGTAGAGATGACAACGGACTCCGGCCCGCTGACCTGCCTGCCATTATCGAATGAACTTGATGATCGCCTGTTGCTTATCGACCGAAGGCAGAGCGAAGAAGACTGGCTTGCACAGATTCTTGCGGCCATTGATTGCCTGTGTGCGCAGCCCGAACGTTTCGGATCACGGACATTGGGTATTACACTCACACCCTATGTCATCGGTCAGCCATTCCGGATCGCGGCATTGCGTGCCATATTAAGACAGCTATCCACTGACAGACGGGTATTTGTGGAAAACGTGACCCGGATCTGTGAAGCCTATCGGCTGGCCAGCCAGTCCAGCACGTCCTGAGCCTTGACCACGTCAGCATATTTCAGTTGCAGGTCGGTCAGATTGGCAAAGTGATAGCTTTCGTGCTTATCTGCCACACATTCTTCAGCGACGATGGTGCGATAGCCATGGCTGAGACTGTCAACAGCCGTGGCACGCACGCAGCCGCTGGTTGATCCCCCGGTAACCAGCACGGTATCGACCTTGTGCCAGACAAGATAGCTGGATAACTGACTTTCAAAAAATGCCGATGGCATGCGCTTTGTGTAAATCAGATCACAGCCATGATCGATCTCGACGCGGGGATCAAAGGCATGACGTTCAGAATCATACTTGATGTTCTGTAGACTGTCGGGCGTGTTGGTTCGGGTTCCCCAGACACCGGCATCACCCGAATCTGCCTTATAGGCCACACGAGTCCAGATGACCGGCATCGATTTGGAACGTGCTGCCGCTGAAATGCGGTTTACAAAAGTGATCTGATCGGGGTTAGTGACATATGATGTTTTTGGAAACAGATCAGGCCGCGTGTAAGCCTGCTGAAAGTCCACATTCACGACAGCCAGTTTTGAACCAAACCCAAATTGCGCACGCGCAGGATTGGCGCATACTTCCTCGAAAAGTTCGCGCGCAGTTTTATTGTCGCGCACCATCGTCGGTTCAAATCGCAGATTGGTCACTTAGCCTGCTCCTGAAAAGAATTGGGCGCGAACCAAATAGTTCGCGCCCGTCTATCAAACAAAGTTTATCCCGTGGGATCAATAGCGAACAGTGGCAGAAACGCCAACCTGCGGCTTGTTTGGTAAGGCATAGGGGAATGCCCGCTGTGACGTTCCAAGGAAGGAAATCGGAGTTGTACCTGGCACCAGCTTGGCAAAGTCAAGATAGCGCAGAACGTAAGTCGGTGACTTATTGTTGTTGATATTGTTGCCGAAGATTGAGAACTGATATTTTTCATTCTCGACCCCGATGCGCAGGTTGGCAATCGTTGCCGAGGGTACTTTGGTCAGATTGTCGACCTGTACAAAGCTTTCAGCTCGATAGGTCACACTGGGGCGGATGAAATAACTGAATGATCCGCTCAAAGGCGCGGTCCAGTCTGCTGTCAGGCTGCCCAGGATTTTTGGCGCTTTGGGCAGGGTCTTGCCTTTGCCATTGCCAACCGGACCAGCCAGACAGGATGCCAGCGGTTGCAAGGTCTTGAAACCAGCCCGGCTGGTGACGATCTGGGATTGACCAGCCAGCAGACACAGGTCGCCAATACCCGCATAATCATCGAACTTGCCATCGTTGAAGGACAAGGACCCATCCAGGCTCAGCTGGTCAATAACCCGCGCGCGACCTTCTAGTTCGACACCTTGGGTATGCGAGCGACCGGCATTCACATTGTATGAAGTGGACGAGCCGGTTGGCAGCAGGTAGGTAAGTGTCAGCTGCTGATTTTGCAGCTCGTTATAATATAATGACACATTGGCTGTTATACGATTGTCCAGCCATGATGTTTTGGCACCCAGTTCATAGGCCCAGATCTTTTCTTCCAGATAGGATTCAGCGCCCGCAGGTGCCGCACCCACAGCATTGAAACCACCCGGCTTTGTCCCGCGCGATGCCGATGCATAGACCATGGCATCTGGTGTGACTTTCCAGTCCAGAATAAACCGTGGCGTGAAAGCGGAAAAAGAGCGGCTTAACGCCCATGGTGCAATTGGTGCTGTTGCGCTGGCTACACCGAATGGATTTCTAAGGCCTATATCATCTTTTGCATAGCGTCCTTCGACCGATGCTTCCAGGTTAGATAGAATATCATACCCTATCTGACCAAAGAACGCGTTTGATTTGACCGATGCGTAATTACTGTTTGACGCAGCAATTGTTGGCACATTGAAGTTATATGAATCCTGCGTGTAGTAGAAATATCCGACCTGCCATTTCAGTGGACCGCCGGGTGCTGCTGCCAATCGGAACTCTTCGGACGTGCTTGCGTCACGTTTGCGTTCAACAACGTCGAACCCGCCAAGCCCATTGAGGAAATTGTTGTATGATGTATCGCTTCCGTTCAGAACCCGATTATCATCATGGCCGGTTATCGATGTCACGATAACTGGCCCCAGGTCATAAGTCACTGACAAGGACCCGAACAGATCGGATCGTTTCAGGCCGTCGAACAATATGTTTTTGCGATCCATATTCACGAATCCGGCGTTTTTGATCGTCCCGCAATAAAACGGATAGGTCGTCAGATAACAATTGTCGGCCGAACCGGGGGAAAATCCGAATGCAGGCTGATCATCACGGTCACGATCATAATAAAGACGCAGCGTTGCATCAAAACGCTCGCTGGGCGTAAATCGCAAACTGCCTGACATCGACTGCGAAGATTCGGCGCCGGTCTTGCGCCCGCCATCGGCGATGTTTGGATATTGCCCGTCTTTGGAATAGGTGCGATAGCTTCCCGAAAAATAAAGGCGGTCGGCGATTATCGGGCCGCCTGCTCGGATGAACGCCTTGGTGTCATTGAACGTGGCATAGCTGCCGCTAGCCATTGCGGTCCAGTCATTTGTCGGACGCTTTGTCACATAATTAATGGCGCCTGCTTCGGTCGCCCGTCCATAGACCGCACTTTGCGGCCCGCGAATGATTTCCACGCGCTGAACCTGCGACAGGTCATAGCCATCCAACGATCCGGGAACAAAAACCCCGTCGATGAAGTTAGCGACCGATGGGAAATTCAGCGCAGCGTTAGAGACGTTTGATACGCCGCGAATGGTAAAGTTCTGGGAATTATCCCGACGGCCAAATGACTTTTCGTAGGAAAGACCCGGCGTCTGTTTGGCCAGGTCTGTGATCGATGCAATACCCTGATTCTCGATGGTTCTGGCGCTGAAGGCGCTGACCGATACGGGGGCGTCCTGCAGCTTTTCTTCGATCTTTCGAGCAGTCACGACGATTTCTTCTGGCTGGTTTGCCGAAACCTTGGCCTTTGCCGGTGCAGCCTTTTGTGTCGGAGAAGGCGAGGATTGAGCCATACTTTCCGGTGCGAGATGCATTGCCGCCGCAATTGCTGTGCAGCCGAACAGAACCTTATGGAAAGCTGAAAAACTGGGAAACTGATGCAAATGCGCCATTTCTGACTCCCCTCTGATTTTCCTTGATTTGAACAATTGATATATCCATATATCATTTGTTGCGGTTGCTTCACAACGGCCAGCGTGAACTAAAAGTGACAGGAATTTGGTCGGTGTTGCCAAATTGACACCAAAAATAGGGAGATAAATCCACATGCGTGCAATACCCGGGCTGACTTTGGGCATTTTTCTGGCCGCGACCCTTGCTACTTCATCCGCCCATGCGCGCAAGCTGGACCTGGCAAATCCCGAGGACGCCATTACGGCATTTCGTAAAATTCAGTGCTCAGCCGAGGATTTGAAACCGGTGGTCTATCACTGGGTGGGCAAGGTTTATTCTCGCGTTCAGGGCGAGGCTGATCGCCTGTTATTCGGTGTTCAGGGTATGAATGTGCGCCAATGCGTGAGTGTGGAAGACCCCAAGCGTGGCAAGGGTGTGCGGATGGTCTCGCGCGAATTGATGTTCTATCTCGATCCTGCCACTGGTGAAGTTCTTAAGACCTGGACCAATCCCTGGACAGGTCAGACGGTGGATGTGGTCCATGTGGCCAATGATCCAGTCAATTTCCGGGTACCGATTTTCCCCATAAATGAAAAGGGCGAACCCTATTCATTGGGCGCGCGGGTCGAAAACGGTCGCGTGTTTATGGGTCTCGAGGTCCCCTTGTTCTACAAAAATCCACTCGCAGGTGACTTTCAGGAATATGTGGGCAACCAATATCATGCGATGGAGATTTTTGATTTCGTTGTTGATCAGGCCGATCTGATTGACGGATCAAAGCCCCGCGCCAATGCCTCGGTTTCATGGGTGCGCATTGCTGAATGGTTGCCCTGGATGAAAATGGCGGGGCGCAATGGCATGATGATTACCAATGCCACCGGTCAGACAGTGTCCGACATTGAAGCCTTGCCGCCTGTAATTCTCGAACAGATCAGAAACAGTTACCCCGTTTATGCAGCTCCGCCGCCCGCTGATGATGCAAGGCCGAATGAAACAAGCTGGACATATTTCAGGAAAATTGTTGAGGCAAAAAAGGCTGCCGCGGAATCAGCGCCAAAATAAAGCGGCGGTTTGGGTAGCAGTTGACCCAATTGGATCGACTGCTGCCTTAGCCCCTAGCGCTCCAGCGCAATCAGTTCGTACCACGTCTGCATATAACCGCCGACTCCGCCGCAAATCATAATCCCATCCGAATCATCGGTGATCCAGACGTCATAAGGTGGGTGCTGACTCGACAAGCCGGCGCTGCCGTCATCAATGAACTGATAATGCCGGGCGGCAAATGTGCCAGCCTTTACGGTTTTTTGAACCGGTCCCACATAGCGTGCATCAATAGCAACGCGCGCCAGCATTGGCGGTGTGGCACCGCGATGATCCGGCGACGGCAACATCAGTTTCAATTTCCGCTGTTCGCCCGGTTTCAAATTCAACCGGGCCAGCAGATAGCCATCGGCCACAACCGGATGTGTCCCAAAGCCAATCAATGGTCCGTCACACGGCATGCGCTGACTTAATCGGCCAATCCGGGGGCCATAACTTTCACACTCGACAAAACTGTCGGTAAAGCGAAACCATCCTGATCCCATGAATTCATCACCAACTGTCAGCCGTACATGGCAATCCATCGGATGGCCATGTTCATCAATCGAATAGACGATATCGCGCAGCACAGTGGGGGAGGGTTCCTCTATTTCACAATAAGCACGCAGTGTCACCTTGCCGTCTGTATGCCGGGTGAAATGGAATTTTTCGATACCCCGTTTTTGGTCAAGAATTTCCGGCTTTTTTGACGTGTAAAGTATCGTACCGACGACAGAACGATGTTTCATCAGACATGTTCCTTTTTTGTTTTCGCATCCATACCCAATCCGCCCGGATTGCAGGCAAAAGCCGGATCAAGCATCTGTTTGATGGCGGAAAGTAATTCCTTTGATGCCTGATCTCTGCTGGCCATATACGGATAAGCGCGGCCAATCTGATAATGGGCTGCACCAAAGCGCTGAAAAAGTTCTATGATCCTGCTGCGCATTTTGACCACCATGGCGGTGGACTCCGGATTGGAGTCATGGCGCTTGAGTTTAGCCAGGAAGCCGGATTCAACAGTTGCCTCGTGCAGGAGAGAACGTGCTTCGGGCCAGAAAAAGACCGGTTCAATCAAAAACCCGTTTGTGGACATCGTGGT
>CAISDR010000155.1 GCA_903884125.1 uncultured bacterium | reverse complement strand
TCCTGAATTGTTGCCTGTAATTCGGCGGTGGTATCTGAATCGTGACGGCTACCCAATGTGCGTAACGATGTGACTGCGCCAAGGATAGATGCTAATGGCGTCCGCAGGTCATGGGAAATGGATGTCAGCAAGGCGGCACGCAAACGTTCGGACTCTGCAGCAAGTCTTGCTGCGTCAACATCGAGTGCGAGTTGAATACGTTCAATGGCAACCGCAATCTGATCGGTAAGCGCATCAAGCAACTGGCGTTCGTCCGCATCCAAAATCCCATGGCTTTCGCGTCGACGAATGCCGATGACGGCTACCTTGTCGCGTTCCGTGCGCAGGGGCAGAAAAAGTCTTTGCGCGCCCGGAAGTGTTTCCGCCCCACGCCCGGTCGGACAATCGCGGTCAAAAGCCCACTTTGCAGCGGCAAGATCAGACGGTCCCAATTCATCTTCAGGTGGAAATCCAATCGAGACTTCCAGACCACCGGCCGCTGTTGGAACTAAAAATACTGTTTCCACATCAAGCATCTTGGCCACCTGGACAGCGGACGCCCAAAGCAGATCATCCAGTTTGGCAATGCCGGATATTTTTCGTGAAAACGAATAGAGTGCCGCCGTCCGGCGGGCCTGATCGCGCAAGGCGATTGTCTGATTGCGGGCACGTGCGGCAAGACTGGATGCCAGAATTGATACAAGTGAAAAGAAAATGAAGGCCAGAATATTGGCAGGATCATCTATCGTCAGGGTGTAACGGGGTTCAAGGAAAAAGAAATTATAGGCAAGCATGGATAGGAATGCTGCAAACAGTCCGGGCCAGCGACCATCGCGTGCAGCGCTTGCCAGCACGGCCCCCAGAAATGTAAGCGACAGGTTGGGCAAGGTTGCAATCGAATCCAATGCCAGTGCGATGCCGGTTGCTATCGCCACGTAAACAGCGGCCACCGCAAACGGCATGGGACGAACAGGATCCATCGATGGCAGTTCAGTTTTTCTGCCTATGGCTGGGCTGTCCCCTGCAATAACATGAACGGAAATGCCTTCTGACCTTGCGATCAGATCGCGGACAACCGAGCCATGAGTCCATTCGAAAAGCCGGGTCCGCTTGGACTTGCCCAAAATGATATGGGTGATATTGCGCGCGCGCGCCAGTTCAAGCACCGCAGCCGCAATATTTCCCCCCGGAACCGATGTGGTTTCTGCACCTAACCGTTCAGCCAGCCGCAAGGTTGATCCCAGGCGTTCACGTTCGTCTGTTTTAAGACTTTGATCGCGTGCTGTCTCCACATGCAGTGCGATCCACGGTGCCTTCAGCCGGTCGGCCATGCGTTTGGCGTACCGGATCAGATCAGCGCTGGCAACTGTTTCATCAACCAGCACCAATATCCGGTCGCTGGCGGCCCATGGTCCATCGATGGCATGGGCCTGCATATAGTTGACCATCTGTGCATCAACTTGCTCGGCCGTGCGACGCAGGGCAAGTTCACGCAGTGCTGTAAGATTTCCCGGTTTGAAAAAGTGGTCAACGGCGCGCCGTGCCTGGTCTTTCACATAGACCTTTCCTTCGTTGAGGCGCTGGATCAGCGCATCCGGCGTAAGGTCGATAACCTCAATATTATCGGCACGGTCAAGTATCCGGTCGGGCACGGTTTCGCGCACATGAATGCGGGTGATCCGTGCAACCACATCGTTCAGGCTTTCTACATGCTGGATATTGAGGGTGGTATAGACGTCAATGCTGGCAGCCAGCAATTCCTCGACATCGGCATAACGTTTGGCATGGCGCGAGCCCGCAGCATTGGAATGGGCCAGTTCATCTACCAGCACCAGCGCAGGCTTGCGGTCCAAAATCGCGTCGATGTCCATCTCGTCGACGGGTCGACCACGATAGTGCATGGTGCGGCGGGGAATTGTTTCCAGCCCCTCCAGCAGTCGTGCGGTATCCAGGCGCCCGTGCGTCTCAACAATTCCGACCACAACATCGATGCCTTCGGCCTTTTTTGCCTGCGCCGCCTGCAGCATCTCAAAGGTTTTACCAACGCCGGGTGCAGCCCCCAGAAATATCTTCAGACGGCCACGGCCTTCTGCCATGGCTTGTGTCAGCAGTGCATCAGGTGAAGGGCGGGCGCTTGATAGGTGGGACTTGGACATGGCTCCAGTCTAGCGCGATTTTGGCGCAATTTCATCCAGCGCGACATTAAGCTCCAGGACGTTGACGATCGGCTCCCCAAGCAGGCCCAGCCAGCGGGGAATGATATGACGCTCTATCAACAGACGCAGATCCTGTTCAGTCATGCCCCGCGCCTGGGCAACCCGTGAAACCTGGGTAAGGATCGCCGCGGGCGAAAGGTGCGGGTCAAGTCCGCTGGCCGAGGTTGTAAGCAAATCTGCCGGAATCAGACCGATATTGCCCAGCTTGTCCGCATCCTCTTTCACGCGGTCGAGCAGCGCTTTCGATGTGGGGCCCAGATTGGATCCACCAGAGTTGGAGGCGTTATAGGGCACGGCGATTGTCTTGGTTGCGTCATCAGGATCAACATCGGTCGTTGCTGACGGACGCCCATGGAAGTAACCGGGATCAGTGAAATTCTGACCGATCAAATGCGATCCAATAATGTGACCATCAACAATCAGCAAGCTGCCTTCCGCATTATTTGGGGCAGCCATGCGCGCCAATATCGTAACGCCAAGCGGATATAAACCGCCAGTGATAATGGTAAGGGTCATAAGTAAAACAATAGCCGGGCGAAAATGTGCAAACATGACAGCCTCAAGCAAGATGAAGGGCGACGATCAGGATATCTATCGCCTTGATGCCGATGAATGGAACGACCAATCCGCCAATACCGTAGACGACAAGGTTGCGTGCCAGCAGCGATCCGGCGCCTGATGGCCGATAAGCCACCCCTTTAAGCGCCAATGGGATCAGCGCGACAATGATCAGCGCATTGAAGATCAC
>CAISDR010000154.1 GCA_903884125.1 uncultured bacterium | reverse complement strand
CTGCCGCCCTTGGCCGGATCAAACCTTCCGCCACCATTGCCGTCACCGACAAGGCGCGCCGTCTGAAAGCTGCCGGGCGTGACATTATCGGGCTTGGTGCAGGCGAACCTGATTTTGACACGCCTGAAAACATCCGCGCTGCTGGTATCAGGGCGATTGAAACCGGCAAGACACGCTATACCGAGGTGGATGGCATCCCCGAACTGAAGGCGGCGATTGCCGCCAAGTTCAAGCGTGAAAACGGTCTGGAATATGCCACTGATCAGGTCACCGTTTCATCGGGGGGCAAGCAGGTTATTTACAACTGCATGGTGGCAACACTTGATCCGGGCGATGAAGTCGTGATCCCGACGCCGTATTGGGTGTCCTATCCGGATATTGTTCTGCTGGCAGGTGGCACGCCGGTATTTCTGCCCACCGATATTTCAACGAGTTTCAAGGTAACACCAGCGGCGCTGGATCGGGCGATCACACCGCGCACCAAATGGGTCATGCTGAATTCCCCGTCAAACCCGTCGGGGGCGGCCTATACGTCTGCCGAACTCAAGGGCCTTACCGATGTGCTGCTGCGTCATCCCCATGTCTGGGTGCTGACGGACGATATGTATGAACATATTCTTTTTGATGGGCTGAAATTTGCGACCCCGGTTCAGGTGGAACCGGCTTTGTATGACCGGACCCTGACCATGAATGGCCTGTCCAAGGCCTATTGCATGACCGGCTGGCGCATTGGTTATGCCGCGGGGCCAAAGGCCCTGATCAAGGCCATGGGTGTCATTCAAAGCCAGTCGACGTCGAACCCGTGTTCGATCAGCCAGTATGCCGGTGTCGAAGCCCTGAATGGCCCGCAGGATTTTATCCCCGCCAATGCGGCCGTGTTTCAGACCCGGCGTGCTCTGGTTGTCTCGATGCTCAATCAGGCATCGGGCATTGTCTGCCCCCGTCCCGAAGGTGCGTTTTATGTCTATCCGTCCTGTGCGGGCACAATTGGCAAGACCGCGCCCAATGGTGCGAAGATTGAAAGTGACGAGGATTTTGTCACTCAATTGCTGGAGGCCGAGGGGATCGCAGTTGTTCAGGGGACAGCGTTTGGCCTTGCCCCGCATTTTCGCATTTCCTATGCCACGGCGACCAAGACGCTTGAAGAAGCCTGTCAGCGCATCCAGCGTTTCTGTGCGAGCCTGAGCTGATGATCGCGCGCATTTTCTTCGCCTTCCTGATGCTGGTCGCCGCTGGTGCGAGTCCTGCATTGGCAAAGGTTTATTCCGAGGCTGAACTGTCAGCCTTCAACATCGCTGATGTGAAGCTGGATATGAGCGTGGATGAAGCGTTCAGGAAAATCACGGCGCGCGGCTATACGCAGGATACCAAGGACCCCAATCCCACCACGGCTACATGGCGCGGACCAAAAGGGGCCATTGTGACCTTGCAGATTTCGGCTGCCAAACGCATCAGCGCCATTGGTCTTTACAACCCGTTGCCGGATGCAACGACCATGGATTATATCACCAAGACCGTTGTACCCAGCCTGATTGAACGATTTGGTGAACCAACAAAGACCGAGCCAACGGGGCAGGTCGTTGTGCTGGCCTATCTTACGGCAAACGCCGATGCGGGTGCCACGGCCATGACGCTACGCGTATCGCGTGCGGGTATTGATGGCCGGCTGGGGCGTTAAGTTTCATCGATCAGTTCTGCATCTGAATCACAGGCAAGATCAGCCGAAATCCAGCGCGAGAAAAGCGGTGCCAGCGCCATGGCCCAGCTTTTTGGCAACCAGCTCAGATGACGCGCCGGGTTCCGCACCATGTCGCACCAATAACGCCCGGCTGCCTGATCCCAGATCAGCGCGGGGCATGGGCCGCTTCGTTGCCTGAATACCACCAGACCGACCGGACAGGGTTCTGCTGCACAGCATAGCCCGCAGCCATTGCAGTTTAGGCCGATTCGCGGTTTTGCCGGTGCGTCGCGATGCAGGCTGACCGTCTGTAAATCGACCCTGTCGCTGGCCACGTATCAGCGCCGACCGGGGCGCAGTTTCACCCCCGGTGCCGGACGTTCAGCCACCACACCGCGCCGGAACCGGAATGCCTTTGCAGGACGTCCGCCAGTATCGGCGCGGACTGTGCCGGTGGCCTCGACCAGCCCCCCACTTTCCAGAAGCCTTCGGAAATTCTGCTTGTGAGCCAGAATGCCGGACACGGCTTCAACACATCGCTGCAATTCGGTCAGGGTGAAAGCAGGCGGCATCAGTTCAAACACAACGGGGCGGTATTTCAATTTTCCGCGCAGACGTCCAATGGCCGTTGCCAGAATCCGGCGATGGTCATAGGCCATGGCGCGGCCAAACGGTTCAGCCGATGGATCAACCGGTTTGCCCTGTGCGGTACGGTCCCGCAGCGCTTCGCCCACAAGGCCCGCTTCGTAGAGAAGTTCATAACGTTCCAGCACCAGTTCTTCGTCAAAGGGCTGTCCCGGTTCACCAAAGCAGCGCTTGACCCGGATCATGCGCTGGGGCGCACCGGCGGCCCAGTCACTTAAAGCCGCCTGTATCGGTGCATCCAGCGGATTTGATCCGGCGCGATGATCTTCCCATGGGAAATATTCATACCATGACCGCCATGCGGTCTGGGGCGGTACATCTGCGGTTTCTTCCCCCAGCCGGGTCAGCGCCAGATAGCCGATGGACACAACGCGGGTTGCTTCATCCGTTTCGACCGAATGGCGATCCTTGTCGCCAAAAGTATAAAGCTGCTCCACATAGCCCAGTGGCACGCGGGCCTGTTCGCTGGCAAAGGCGCGCAGGCCAAGTTCCAGCGTGCGATGGCGGGTTGGGTCAAAGGGGCCTGCGGGCAGACTGTCGGGCCCCATCAGAATTCCCTTGTGCTCAAGCACCTGAACCAAAGGCTGATCACTGTCCACCGCGACAATCACGACCGACAGATCGATGGTGACGAGCGGGGCGGCTTCGCCGATTCTCGGGTCGCGCTGGGGCATCGCGCGTATGGATAATAATTCGCTCATGCCCAGGTTCCATCACGCCGGTCGGCAGCACTTTCTGTCCCGATAAAATCCAGCCCCAGATCAAGGCAGGGTGCGGAATGGGTAATGGCACCCGATGAAATCAGGTCAACCCCGGACTCTGCGATTGCGCGCACATGGGCAAGGGTCACGTTTCCGGAAGCTTCCAGAACCGCTCGACCGGCGGTGGTTTTGACCGCCTGCG
>CAISDR010000153.1 GCA_903884125.1 uncultured bacterium | reverse complement strand
TATATTTCTGTTTGCTCCGAGATAGCGATTGCGTCGTCAACCTCGACACCGAGATAGCGGACAGTGCTCTCCAACTTTGTGTGGCCCAGCAGGAGCTGGACCGCACGCAAGTTGCCCGTGCGCTTGTAGATTATAGATGCCTTGGTTCGGCGCATTGTGTGCGTGCCGTATAGCCCCGGGTCTAGGCCGATGGCTACAACCCATTCACCAACCAATCTGGCGTATTGGCGTGTCGTTATTGGGTGCGACCGATCAATCCTACCCGGAAAAACATATGCTTCTCCGCTCAGGTTCTTCCCGCGCAACCAGGCATCCAGTGACTCTCTAGTTTGGTGGGTAAGCTCGAATTGGACCGGCCGTCCGGTCTTCTGCTGAACTATTGTAGCCCTCGTCCTTGCTTCCCCATGCAACATAACATCGCAGATCCGAAGGCGGACAAGGTCGCAGCCTCTGAGTTTGCTATCGATGGCGAGATCGAAGAGGGCAAGGTCGCGGGTTTTGTGGTGACCCTGCAGCTTGGAGCGTATACCCCAGATATGCTTGAGTTTGAGGGGTGCCTTAGGGCCGATTATCCGGCCTTTGTTCCAAGGGACCTTAGTGGGGCAGGGGATTGGATGTTCGGTCGACATGAATTGGCTCCTATTGGAATGGCCGCCCCGAAAGTGGGGACGGCGCCGAACTAGAATACCCATGTCGAACGGTCAGGAAGGCGGTGTCTGCTCAGGAAGTTTCATTTGGTTCGCGGCATAAGGATAAGAAGCATTGATACTCGATTGCTGCGAACCTATAGATAATCTATTGATTTCTAAAGATAAAGCACTCCCCTTGGGAGCGCCAGCAGATAATGCCGCCTTTGCCGGTTAAATCGAAGCCATATGAGCTTTGGTCGTTCCAGTCATAGCCCCGGGCGCAGGTTCTCGGAATGCGCATTTTTTATAGGTGCCTGATCGTATTATTACTGGGGCGACCGAGAATGATGCGGGCAGTGTAATTGCTAATATGCTCCCTAATAATGGCTGGGGGGGATTTCGCCTCACCGGGTAGGGGTGGAGCAATTGAATTTAAAAATAGCCGGATTTTTTGCGCTGTTTTTTGCTAGATCAGACCGTTCGTCTGTTCGATCGTCCAACAGGCAATTTCCTTTTTGGTGACCCGACCATACCCGTGACGGTGAACGAAAAGGGGCGCATTGTTCTGACCTGCATTTTGTCAACGATTTGCACGCTGACTTTGCCAATTAATCGGATCGTACCCATCAGCCATTTTCACTTTTTGGGCTTTGGCCTACCAGTGGGTTGTCAGGTCGATACCAAATGTCCGCGGCGTTCCCCAGTAAACCTGCGTCAGGTTTCCGAAACTCGGACCGAAATCAATCATGTTTTGAATGTATTTCCTGTCAGTCAGATTTTTGCACCAGAGAGCGGCTTCCATTTCGGTATTGCGTAGTTTCAATCCGCCCAATGACAGTCGCGCATTGATCAATGCCCGACTGGATATCCGGGTGTCATTGGCGAGCGCGGAACGTTCTGAGCCTGGGTCCAATGGTGTCACGCTGACAGGATAAGCGTATATCAAATAACTGGACAAATAGTTCCAGTCCAGCAACAGCCGGGCTGTACCACCCAATGCTTGGCCAAGTTCGACATCAACGGATGCGGAAATTGAATCTTTGGGCAGAATTGGTAGTTGGCGGTTGAAGGTAACGTCAACACCATGGTCTATGAATTGTTCAAAATGACCGTTCATGTGACCAAAAGTCATTTCAGTCACCAATTCCGAAGTAACCTGATAAGCAAGCTCAATTTCCGCGCCCTTTACATTTGCAGCGCCAGCATTGGTTATTGTTGAGCTGGAGGCACCATCTGCTTCAAAAATCGATAACTGCATATTTTTGAGCTGATTGCTAAAGATCGAAACATATGCGTGGCCCCGATTTTCATCGAACATAAACTTTGCACCAATTTCATATGACCCAACCGTCTCGGCGCGATAGGGCGTTGTTGCCTGCCGAATGTTTGTGGCAATCGGTTGGGTCGGGACACCTGCTTCGCCGTTAAAGCCACCGCTACGGAAACCCTCGGCATATTTGGCATAAAGGCTCAACCTGTCATCGACCCGCCAGGACAGTGTGGCCATCGGCGTTGTTCGGTGAAACGTCGCGCTGGCATGG
Source organism: uncultured bacterium (assembly GCA_903884125.1). Classification (GTDB taxonomy): domain Bacteria; phylum Pseudomonadota; class Alphaproteobacteria; order CAISDR01; family CAISDR01; genus CAISDR01. Next base: position 606 of record CAISDR010000153.1, on the reverse strand, counting down.
GTGCCACACGGCACATATTCAAAAATCCCTATGACGCTGGCACACCGTGTCGCATATTTATTCTCGATTGTGTGTCGAATGCCGCCGGTCAAGGAAAGCTGTTTTGTCAGCTCGTAAGAGATTTGGCTGAAAGCAGCTTGCGCGTCTGTTTTGAAGCCATAGCGTGAATCGTATTGGACACCCATTGGTCCCAGTGACTGAAAAAACTGCTGTGGATTAAGTGTCGATCCGTCGTCCTGAAAATTGTAAAGCCCAAAAACATAGGTCCATCTTTGATTGGAACCAACCCAGTGCAGTTCCTGGGCATGTGATGTAAAATTTGAATAACGCTGCCCCTGCGCGATATTTGCTGGTGATCCGTCCAGATCAGTACCGTCGTCAAACTGCATCCGTCGGTACGAAGTCAAAAGACGAAGTGTATTCTGGCTATCAACCCGATATTCGCCGTTCAGCACATGATTATAGGAATGAGTCTTTTCAAACGAAGCGCCGTCAACTGTCACCTTGTCAAGCCGGTCCGCCGAAATGATCGGTGCCAGAAATGACAAAAAACCCGATGCTCGCCAAATCTGCGAATAAGCCGACGCCTGATTGCTGCCGCCATAC
>CAISDR010000152.1 GCA_903884125.1 uncultured bacterium | reverse complement strand
TTTACTGGCTCGGCGGTGATCTGGGTGCATTTTATTCGTCAACCTTCGTTGTTGATGCCAACCGACCACTTGCAGCCCGCGTTGCCGCTGCGCAGATTCTGGCTAATGTCGATATGGCACCGCGCACAGCGTTGATACTTGCACTGCCTACCGGGATTACACTCGCGCATCTTAAAGGCTGGACCGGTGATTCCATTTCGCCTGAAATTCTGCTGGTGATCTGGACCGTGGCTCTGATCTGGCTGGGAATTGCCTGGTTCATACATGTCAGGCACCTGCCACCAACAAATTTTCTGGCGCGCGTGGATTTTTTCTGGCGCATTGCACTGATCTGCGGATTATCTGCAATCGCCTCCGGTCAGCTGATGGCAACGCCATTACCTGATTTTCTGCGCTGGAAAATGGCCTTTCTGGCCGGATCAATCGTCTGTGGCCTTGCAATAAGAGTTATCCTGCGCCCGTTTGGTGCCGCAATGGGTGCGATCCTGCGGGGAGAAAGTACGCCTGAACTGGAAAGCTCGATCAAAGCCTTGTTGGGGCGGGCACGCATATTTGTACTGCTGATCTGGGTCCTGATCGTCGGTGCCGCAGCGATGGGACTAAGTGCACAAAGTTAAGGGAATTAATCAAAATGCCAGCATTGAATGATTCACTGCGCAGCAAATTGAGTCAGGCCGTCGGCTCCGAAAATCTGATCGAGGACGATGCAGCCCGCGCCCTTGTATCAGAAGACATCTGGTCTAAAGGCAGAGTTGTTGTTGACGCCATAATCACCCCCAGAAATACCGAGGCACTTGGCCTTGCACTTGCCGCCCTGAGCGACACGGGACGGCCATTGTCGATACGCGGCGGCGGTATGTCATACACAAATGGCTATACACCCAATGCCCAAGGTACCGTTACCATCGATCTTGGCCGTATGGACCGGGTGCTCGATATTGATACAGCAAATATGACTGTGACCATTGAAGCGGGCTGCACCTGGAAGACGCTTTATGAAACCCTGAAACCGTTGAATGTGCGCACACCTTTTTGGGGACCATTGTCCGGGATTTCATCAACCATTGGCGGCGGCCTTTCACAGTTGAATGCGCTGTTTGGCGCCGGCACCTATGGCACCAGCTCGGAAAGCGTCGTGGGATTGAAAGTAGTGCTGGCTGATGGTCGCGTTATATCGACCGGCGCACGCATGCCGCAAGCCAAAGGCGCGTTCTACCGCCACTACGGACCAGACCTGACCGGATTATTCTGCGGCGATTGCGGCGTATTCGGGATCAAGGCAGAAATCACGCTGCGGTTGATCAGATTACCATTCGCCGAAGCATATGGTTCATTCAGCTTCAACGAGCCCGCTGGCATGATTGAAGCATTGGCGGAAATCGCCAGATCGGGTTTTGCCTGTGAAGCATTCAGCTTTGATCCTGGACTGGCGCGCGCGCGCATGCGTCGGGCAAGCCTGCTAAGCGACATTTCAACGCTGGGTTCGGTGATTTCAAAGCAGTCCAGCCTTCTCGAAGGTGTCAAACAGGCTGCAAAAGTTGCCCTGGCGGGTCGCAGCTTTATTGGCGATGAAGATTATTCCATCCATGCAGTGTGTGAAGGACGCAATCAGGCCGGGGTGGATATGGATCTGGAAGGCATCCGTCAGATTGCAGCCCGATTCGGTGGCGTGGAAATCGCCAATACAATTCCTAAAGTCATGCGCGCACAACCATTCACACCATTAAACAATGTGCTGGGACCAGGTGGCGAACGCTGGGTGCCGGTACATGGGATTGTCGCCCATTCCGTTGCCCATGCTGCATTTTGTAAAATCGACGAG
>CAISDR010000151.1 GCA_903884125.1 uncultured bacterium | reverse complement strand
TCTGCCATGGCCATGGCAATGCCGTTTTGGTCGCCGTCAAGAAGCATCTGTGTCAGGTCGGAGGGCCCGGGAGCATCACCTTCAGCATGATCTGCGCCATCTGCACCATCAGGCACAGATGATTCCGAAGTGAGATCATCAGGGTTTGCCGGTGCAGGCAATTGCTGGCTGAACTGAAAAAAGCGGTCAAAGGTTTCGGTGAAACGGTCTTTTTCATGGGCACTTTTTGCCAGTGACTGGCCTAAGGCTTCACGCAAAAGATCGCGCCGGTCATAGCCAACCAGTTCAAGGACTTTCGCTGCATCAATGGATTCAGCCGCCGATATCCGCACGTCATTGGCGCGCAATGCCCGGATGAAATCACCCAGCACCTCGGTCATATCAGCCGCCTGTTCTGGACCTGATGATCAGACTGCCGATTTCAGGTTCAACGGTTTCAATATCATCCTGAAACTTCAGCAGGACATTCAGCGTTCGCCTTACCAGTTCTGCATCCAGCTCGCGCGCGTGTAATAATACCAGCGTGCGCGCCCAGTCGATTGTCTCGCTGACCGCCGGCAATTTTTTCAGGTCCTTTGTGCGAAGCGCCTGAACAAAGGCCACCAGTTGCGCCCGCAGGCTTGCTTCCAGTTCTGGCACCCGTGCCAGCACAATGCGCCGCTCAAGTGCCGGATCAGGAAATGGAATGAACAGATGCAAACAACGTCGCTTCAGCGCGTCGCCAATTTCGCGGGTGTTGTTTGATGTCAGAAAAACGATGGGCGTGGTACGCGCCTTAATCGTGCCCAGTTCCGGGACAGAGACCTGATAGTCGCTCAGAACCTCCAGCAGAAATGCCTCAAACTCGGTGTCGGATTTGTCAATTTCATCAATCAGCAGGACAGCGCCATGCGGTGCCCACAGCGCCTTCAGCAATGGGCGCGGTTCCAGAAACTCTTCGTTGAAAAAAGTGTCGTCAAATTCATGCAGGCGCGCAATCGATTCTTTCAATCCTTTGGCGCCATCCAGCAGATCACCGAGTTTTTCCTTCAACACCTGCGTATATAATAACTGCTTGCCATATTTCCATTCATACAAGGCCTTGGATTCATCCAGCCCTTCATAACACTGCAACCGGATCAACGGTCGCCCGGTCAACTCGGCTGTGGCTTTTGCCAGTTCAGTTTTCCCAACGCCGGGCGGTCCTTCGATCAGTAGTGGCTTTTCCAGCTGCTGCGACAGGAAGACCGCAGTGGCAATGGCGTCGGTGGCAATATATCCCGTTGAATTAAGCGCCGCTGACAGCGCGGCAATCCTGTCGGCTGGCATAATTGTGTCTTTGCTTTCAGGCATTGGTATAGGTCATGCGGACAGGCAGGCTTTTGGGACCGTTCACAAAATAAGACTGGGACTGAACCAGAGGGCCGGTCAGTTCAATGGCGCCAATCCGCGGCAGTAATTCTTCGAAAAGAATGCGCATTTCCAGCTTTGCCAGATGCTGGCCCAGACACAGATGCGCGCCATAGCCAAATGCCAGCTGCTTGTTGGGCTTGCGATCCACGCGAAAAGCAAAAGGATCGTCGAAAACCGCTTCATCACGATTGCCGGATGCATAACACAGCATCATCCAGTCATCTTTTGAAATGGTCTTGCCAGCCAATGGCGCATCGGCCGTTGCTGACCGCATGAATGTTTTAACTGGCGTGACCCAGCGAATGGCTTCTTCAACCAGATTGGGGATCAGGCCGGGATCAGCTTTCAGTTTGGCCAGCTCGCCGGGATTTTGCGCCAGTCCCCAGATCGCACCAGCCGTTGATGATGATGTTGTGTCGTGCCCGGCCGACGCCACGATCATATAATAGCCATTGGCATCCCGGTCTGAAATCGGCTTTCCATCAATCCTGGCATTCGCGATTACGGTTGCCAGATCATCGCGCGGAGTGACCTGCCGGTCCTGACTGATTTTTTTGAAATAGGCTTCAAAATCATCGACCACCGTTTTGATTGCCATCGCAAACTGTTCTGGCGCCATCGAAACCAGCGCGCGGGTTGTATCCGGATCAGTCGGGCCAAACAATTCCTGCGTCAGTCGTAACATGCGCGGTTCGTCTTCTTCGGGTACGCCCAGAATTTCCATGACAACATGCAACGGATAGTGCAGGGCCACATCGGATACGAAATCCAGATCACGGCCCTTGGCAATCATCTTGTCGACGGTTGCCCGCGCAATCTCGCGAATTCGCGGCTCAAGATTCTTGACATTACCGGGCATGAACCATGCCTGGGTCAGCGCACGGTATTTCAAGTGATCCGGCGGGTCCATCTGCACCAGCGAACGCACCAGATGCGGGGTACCCGTCACCTTGCGAACAAAAGCATCAGATACCTGATTGGTCAGGGTCGATGCCAGATCGGCGCTGTGGAACAGGTCGTTCTGGCGGCTGACTTCCAGAATATCCGCATGCCGCGTGACAACCCAGAACGGGTCATAACCTTCGGGGCTTGCCCATCCCAGCGGCTGATTGGCCCGTAACCAGGTATACGCGTCATGAATCCGGTCATCGGCATAGGCCTTGGGATCAACCAGGATTTCCGCGATATCGCTAGGGATAAGATTTTCTGCACTTTTCGCCTCGGCCATTGTCGCGTTCCCTGAATATTTGCTTTGAGCAAACCTAGCATCCGGCGCGCCAAGTACAAGCGATTCAATGTGCAAGGTGCGCCTGGAGTTTGATATCCAGCCTGATGTCATTTCCAACCCATTCGGCCTTAGGGTCGGACTTTTGCCCGATATCCAGACCGGCCCGTTCGAGAATTATTCCGCCAGTGACCTTTGCCTGATCGCCATTGCGTTCAAATGTGAAAGGCAGCCGTTGCGTGCTGGTCTGGCCCTTGATGGTCAATTGTCCAACAAGTTCAAATCTGTTTGATCCGGATGCATTCACCTGATTGCTTCTGAATACGGCATCAGGCTGATTTTTTGAATCCAGCCATTCCGCCTGAGGCAGCGTGCCATCATAGATCAGTGTACCGGTTTTTGCTGAGGCTGTTGCCACATGAACTTCGACCTGGGTCGAAACGGGATCGGCAGGATCAAAGTTTATCCGTGCGGACCAGCTTTCAAATATGCCGGTAAAAGCGCGCCCCACATGGGTGCCGGAAAACCGGATTTCACTGCCGGCAGAATCAATGATCCATTCGGCAGCACAGGCTGGGGTCAGCAAAATGGCAAGCATCATCAGGCTGACCGCCATCATCCCGTGCTGCAACTTCATGTGATTATGTTCCTTTTTTACCGGGCAACATCCGCCATAACATCTGATCGCGGGAAATGAACCGATGTTTCAGTGCGGCACCGATATGCAAAACGATCAGAATGATCGCTGCATTGCCCAATATTTCATGGGCACCCTTAAATAAATCCTCGACCGGCTTCTTGTTTTCCATTGCGGCAAGGGGGGCGATATGTGGCCATTCGAAAAGGCCGAACCATATTGTCGGAAATCCGAATGGAGATGCCGACACCATCGCCCAGCCTGTCAGCGGCAGCGCGACGATCAGGACATAAAATCCGGCATGCGTCGCGTTGGCCAGATAACGCGCCCACGGTGTCATGCTGGCGGGGAAGGGGGGTGGTGGGTGAAACAGTCGCCAGCCAATTCGAACAATCGTCAACATCAATATGGTCAGTCCGGCAGCCTTGTGAGTCTGATAGGTATCAAAGATGACAGCAGGCGATGCCGAATGATCGCGGGCGGCATCCGCCATCCACTTTCCAACCGGGATCAGAATCAGAATGGCCACCGCACTGGCCCAGTGCAGTATCATAGCAACCCGATCATAGCGATTAACTGCCATTTTCTGACCTTGACGCGCTGGCTAGTTTTTCAGGAATTCGGCTTCAATTAGAATAGTCACGTCGACACCAACATTGGGTGCCCAGGCTGACAGGCCAAATAATGTCCGGTCGACGACCGCCGTGGCAGAAATTCCGAATGCGGGGGCAAACGTCAGGGGATGAGTTTTCAGCGCTGCATTCATTTTTGCATCCAGCACAATGGATCGGGTGACCCCCAGCATCGTCAGATCGCCCGTTATTCTCGCGGTGTTGGTGCCCGTGACCTCAATGGCCGTCGATCGGAAATTGATGGTGGGATATTTGCTTGCGTTAAACCAGTCTGGACCGGCCAGATCTTTGTCAAAGTCTGATTTTTCCGGATAGGGGTAATCTGTCCGGATCGAAGCGGCATCTATATTGGCTTCAACCCTGCTTTTCTCGGGCATGGCCGGATCATAATCTGCGCGTGCATCCACCCTGGCAAAGCGCCCGGTATATTGGGACAGACCGAAATGACTGACCTTGAAGGTCACGCTGACATGGGTCGGGTCAACTTTATACGCCCCTGACAGGCTGGCGGTCGTGGGTGGAACTGGTGCAATACAGGCCGATGTGGCGATGATGCCGAACAGGGCCAGCACGGCAAAAAGTTTTTGGGCAAATTGAGCGCGCACGATATTTCCCTTTCCGGGACAAAAGCAGAGAGTCTAAAAGCTCCAGTCCCTGCTCTGCCGCAGCAGGAAGTCGCGGAAGACCGCGACCCGTTTTGAGTCGCGTAATTCTTCGGGGATGACGAAATAGGTATCAAAGCTGGGGCCATCCACATCCAGATCAAGCCGGGTCAGGCGCGGATTGCCGCGTGCCAGATAGTCCGGCAAAGCGGCCAGGCCAACCCCGGCCTCGCAGGCCAGCAGAACGCCATAAACATTGTTCACGCGCAGTCGTGGTGTGCGCGGCGACCCCGGTGCCCGGCCGATTGTCGCAAGCCAGTTCAGGTCCCTGAGTGTCGAAGGCACGCCTTCGCCGTAAATAATGATCGCGTGATTATCCAGATCGGCTGCGGTGCGCGGCAGTTCATGGCGGCTGGCATAATCGGGCGCGCCATAAATGTGGTAGTGGGTCGTAAACAGCCGACGCTGAACCAGATCGGACTGAACCGGCGCGCGCATTCTGATGGCGACATCTGCCTTGCCCAGACCCAGATCAATATCACGATCTTCCAACATCAGATCGACATCGATTTCAGGATACAGCCGGACAAATTCTGCAATGCGGGGTGCAAGCCAGGTTGAACCAAACGCCACCGTCGTTGTGACACGCAGTTCACCACTGGGCTTTTCCTTGTGGTCACGCAGCAATTGTTCAGCCTGGGCCAGTTTGGTGAACACTTCATGCGCGGTGCGATACAGCATCTCGCCCTGTTCGGTCAGTCGCAGGCCACGCGGGTGACGATGAAACAGCGGCGCGCGAAGCGATTCTTCCAGTGCGGCCACATGGCGACTGACAGCCGATTGATGCAGATTCAGACTTTCGCCCGCGTGAGTAAAGCTGCCTGCTTCTGCAACCGCATGAAAAATGCGCAGCTTGTCCCAGTCCATGGCGGTCAACGTGCTATCCTATTGTGCAGCATCACGGGATGAATGTTCCTGGGCGGCCAGAAATTTTTCGGCTTCCAACGCCGCCATACAGCCCATGCCGGCCGCCGTGACAGCCTGGCGGAAAATTTTGTCTTTGACATCACCGGCGGCAAAAACACCGGGAATTTCCGTTGCAGTGGAATCCGGCCGGGTCAGAATATATCCGCCCTCATCCAGCGCTAATTGTCCCTTGAACAAGGCTGTCGCGGGTTCGTGGCCAATGGCGATAAACACGCCGTCCACCGGGATCGTTTTGAATTTACCGGTGACGGTATCTTTGACCTTCACACCTGTCACGCCGGGCGTCTCGCCTTCAGCCAGAATTTCATTGACCGCCGCGTTCCAGACAATTTCCACTTTGGGATGGTTCATCAGGCGTTGCTGCAAAATTCGTTCGGCACGCAATTCACCTCGGCGATGGATCAGTGTGACCCTGGTTGCAAAGTTGGTCAGGTATAATGCTTCTTCAACGGCTGTGTTGCCGCCACCGACAACAGCGACCGCTTTCCCGCGATAGAAAAAGCCATCGCAGGTCGCACAGGCGGATACGCCGAACCCCTGCAGGCGGCTTTCAGATTCGATGCCCAGCCATCGCGCCTGTGCCCCGGTGCAGATCACCAGTACATCAGCCGTATAGATATCGCCGCTATCCCCGGTCAGGTGAAACGGACGGGATTTCAGGTCAACCGACACGATTGTATCGGCAATCATCTCGGTACCCACATGGGCTGCCTGCGCCTGCATCTGTTCCATCAGCCACGGCCCCTGGATCACATCAGCAAAGCCCGGATAATTTTCAACATCCGTTGTGATCGTCAATTGCCCACCGGGTTGCAGTCCATGAATCAGCACAGGCTTCAGCATGGCGCGGGCAGCGTAAATGGCGGCGGTGTAACCAGCCGGACCAGAGCCTAGGATCAGGACTTGGGCATGACGTGTGGACATGAGGGATCGCTCAAAATTGGTTTATAGTTATAGGTAGGCCGTCTGGGCTTTGCCTTCAAGCATCTCTGTCACGCGGCAAATTGCCCTTTCCATGTCATCATTTCCATCGCCTGGGGGTGTCCACAGGTCCAGCGGATCTGAAAACGGGCGGGTCAGATTTCCTTGTGCCAGATTTGCGTGGAACCGTGCCAGTTTTCCATCATTGCCGGGCAGGCTGATCACCATGACCGGCTTGCCGGTTGCCACCGCCTCAGATGCCATATTCACGCTGTCATTTGTAACGATGATGGCGTCGCAATGAGCCAGATAGCCGAAATAGGGATTAGCGCCGGTTCCATCAAACAGGTGAACATTCGCCATTGCCCCCAATGCGCGGACAAATACTTCGCGCGCATCTGGTGGTGTGCGGCGCGAGATCGTGACCATCAGCCCGGCTCCCCCATTTACCAGCGCCACCAGCTGGGTGGCGATTGTCTGTGCGGTTGGTACCGAAAGGCTGTGGCGCTTTGAATTGCCGCCAATCAGCACGGCAATCGCAGGATGGGGCAGCGGTTCCAACACCGGTGCCCATTCGGATTTCGCCGCTTTGAGCCGCCCCGGACTCACCCGGTGCAGCGAGCCCAGGGTAACCATCACATTGGGCCCGGACAAACCGTCATGGGCAGGGGCGATGACCAGATCAAAGTATTTGGGATCAACACGTGGATCGCCAAGAAACACGCTGGTCACACCGCGCTGGCTTAACTGGCGCAGGACCGGTGCCGCCAGTCGGCCCGACCCGATGGCCAGTCTGGGCAAGGGATTACTAACAGGCGGCATAAGCACATTGAATAAAGCGTATGGCAAAACACTCTCAAGCATTTTCAGGTTTGGGGGCCATTGAATGGTCTGGCGATCAAAGGTCATGCCGGTTCGCTCGGCCACCGCTTCAGCCAGGCCCAGTGCAGGCGCCTCGATGCCGGCACGGCCGTCAGATATGACCCGGATCGGTGCGGCTGGTCTGGTCATTGCCCGGTCCATTGGTTAGGATTGCTCAAAGTCCGCAAGACCCAGAGCCAAAAAGATATATGACACGCGCCAAGCTTGATCCTATCGACCGCCACATTCTTCAGGAATTGCAGACCGATGGTCGCATAACCAATGTCGACCTGTCGACCAAAGTTGGCATATCCGCGCCACCTTGCCTGCGCCGGGTGCGCGCACTGGAGGAACAGGGTGTCATTCGCGGTTATCATGCGGATATTGATCCAAAGGCACTGGGGTATGAATTGACAATATTCGCCATGGTTGGGCTGTCCAGCCAGGCCGAAGCCGATTTGCGTGCTTTTGAAGATCGTGTCAAACATTTGCCGCAGGTTCTGGAATGTCACATGCTTCAGGGCGAAGTTGATTTCATCCTAAAGTGTGTCGCGCATGATTTCGCCGACTTTCAGGATTTTCTGACCCGCGAACTGACCTCGGCCCCCAATGTCTCCAGCGTCAAAACCGCCCCTGTCATCCGTCAGGGAAAAGATCAGCCGGGCGTTCCAATCGCACTAGATGAGGCTAGGCCAGGTGCGAAAAAGGCGGGAATTCCATGGCCCAGCTCCAAGGTAAGATAGCACTGGTCACGGGTAGTGCGCGCGGTATCGGGGCGGGCATAGCCAAAGCCTTTCTCGCTGAAGGCGCAATTATCTGGATCAGCGACATTGTTGATCAGGCTGGACAGGCTTTGGCGGATGGGCAGGCGGCCCATCGGATCAATACTGACGGCACTTTTCCGGGCTGCAATCCGCCACGTCCCGCCGGGAACTGAAAATCAGACAAATTTTATAGCGGTGATTTCATACGAGCGGCCACCGCCCGGTGTTGCCACTTCCACCACGTCACCCGCCACTTTGCCGATCAGGGCGCGTGCCATGGGTGATG
>CAISDR010000150.1 GCA_903884125.1 uncultured bacterium | reverse complement strand
GATGATTTTCGTCGCGGCTATGCGCGGTTTGAAACCGGCACCTTGTCAACGGGTACCCGCGCCAGCGTCAGCTATGCCAATCAGGCAACCACGACCTGGAAAGGCAATGGCGACCAACGCGCCGAACAGATCAATTTGAAAGTCTTGCAGCCTATCGGCAACTATACCGCCACGGGCTTTGTCAACTGGTCGGATCGCGCACAGGAAGATTACCTGGACCTTTCGCCAGCCATCATAAACAAATTCGGTCTTGGGTTCGACTATCCCCGCACCAATTATGCGTCGATGGTTCAGGTTGCTTTGGCCGAAGCGCGCAATAATTTTGGCAGCCCCACATCGCTGGCCAATTTCAATCCGCCCTATAATTACTATGGCCCACTACCTTTTGGCCTGACCTCGCCGGACGATCAATACTGGAACGGCTCGGGTGTGCAAAAGGACCTGCTGGGTGGGTTTAGTTTGAAAGGGCCTATCGCCAATAATCTGTCGGTCAGCTACACGGGCTATTACCAATGGCATCATGGCATGGGTGAATGGGCCACATTGACCGTGCCAACGCCGGGTGTTGCGGATGCGATAAGTGGGGGCATTGCCGATCCGGGTCCATTGTCCATTCGTGGGTCGGGCGTTGTAAGCCAACGTCCTGGTGGCTTGATTGAATTCAACTGGACACCCGCAGATCACGACGTAAGGGCTGGTGTCTGGGTTGAATCGAACCGCGTGGTTGATGATCGCAACTATTATGCGCTGGGATTGAATTCACCGGGGCGCAGCTTCCTGGATATCCAGAAGAATCCGTTTACCCTGAATTACGCATCACCGAACCTTACCCCAGCGGCCATCATTGCCAGCGGTCGGATCGAGAAGTTCTATTGGTTGCCAGCGGTTTGGGGATCTCCTGACGTATTCCACGTTGTTCATCATAACGACACACTTCAGTTCCATCTTTCCGACTCATGGAAAGTGACAGACGCCCTGACGCTTAGCGGCGGGTTCAAGTCACTATTCACGAAAAATGTCGCCGACAATCAGTTCAGCTATAACAGCTATGCTTCTGGCACGATCCAGGCCAATGACGGGTTCCTGCCGCAGGGTGGTGCAACCTACAAGGTGAATGAAAATGGCGAAGTGTTCGCCTCTATCGCCAAGAACATGCGTGCATTCGTGGGCGACACTTATGTCGGTGTCTTTAACCTGACCCAGAAGTCTTTTGATATCGTGAAATCCGGCTTGAAGCCGGAAACATCCATCGATTACGAATTGGGTTGGCGCTATAAGACCGGCAAGTTTGAATATGTGGTCGATGGCTATTACATCGACTTTTCAAACCGGCTTGCCGCGACATTGTCCAAACCGCAGATTCAGGGTGGCAATGCCATTATCAGCAATGCGGGCAGCGTCGAGGGCAAGGGGATTGAATTCACCGGCAGCTACAAGTTCACCGATGACTGGTCCGCATTTGCATCTTACTCATTCAATCGTTCGACCTATAAAAACGATCTGAAAACATTGGATGGGACGGCGGTTGTGCTTGCCATTAATGGCAAGACGGTTCCCGATAGCCCGGAACAGATGGCGCGTTTAGAACTTTCCTATGACGACACCAAACTGTTTGCCCGCATCGGCGGCAATTATATGAGCAAGCGTTTCTGGAGTTACCAGAATGACCTGTCCGTACCTGGACACTTCCTTGCCGATTTCGCCGCTGGCTATCGCTTTGCGGATTCAGGCTGGACGCGCGGCGTTGAAGTGCAGTTGAACGTTACCAATCTGTTCGATAAGAAATATATCGCAACGGTTGATACGACCGAAGTTCCCAATAATGGAAACACTGGTTATCTGAACGCCCTTATGGCTGGCGCACCGCGTCAGGTCTTTGTGACCCTGAAAAAGAAGTTCTGATAGAGCCGAACTTTTTAGCCAAAAGGCCGCGCCGGAAAATCTGGCGCGGCCTTTCTCTTTTCAGCGACCTGCTGGCGGACGCGCGCCGACTTCCACAACCGATGCAAACAGCATTGAACGAAAATCTGCCAGCGTACGCTTGGGTTCCGTGTCGCCGGTCGGGTCCATCTGAGTCATCAGTACCGCTGTAATACCCGTGCTGGGGCTTGCCACCCATTGGGTGTCCCACAATCCACCCCAGGCGAAATCGCCATCTGATGCAATATAGGGTGCGCGTCCGGCATCCGTGATCATGCCAACACCCAGACCATAACCCTGACCTTTGCTGTTTGCGCCCCAGAAGGATTCGGGGTCGCCCACCGCGATCCGGTTGCGGGTCATCTGGGCCACCGTGACCGGCGACAGATATTGCTTTCCGCCGAAACTGCCACCATTGGCCATCATCTGGGCAAAACGCATATAATCAGTGGCGGTCGATATCAGACCGCCCCCGCCACCGGGTGGGAAATTCGGATCGGTGATATTGCCACCCAGGGCCGGGTCACGCCGTTCCAGTCCGCCCTGGGCGTCGTGACGATATAATGTTGCTACGCTGGCCAGTTCTGCCGGGCTGATATGAAAGCCGGTATTGGTCATGCCCAGGGGCACAAACAGGCGCTGGGCCAGAAACCGGTCGAAGGCCTGGCCCGAAACCACTTCGATAACCCGCCCCAGCACATCATCGGCGAATGAATAGAAGAACCGTTCGCCCGGCTGGAAGTATAAAGGCAGGCTTGCAACCTTGTGCGTGAATTCAGACAGGTCCTTTACATTCTGAAAGCCAGCGGACAACCACATTTTGCCAAGGGGTGTTTTGCGGTCAAACAGATAGCCGATGCCCGAGGTGTGGGTCAGCAGATCCTCGATGGTGATCGCCCGCTTGGCAGGTTCGGTGATCGGATCACCCTTGTCATCAAAGCCGGTCGCGACCCGCATATTGGCAAATTCTGGCAAATAGCGCGCCACGGGATCGTGCAATTGCAGACGCCCTTCCTCGACCAGCATCATCACCGCAGCAGTGGTTACCGGTTTGGTCATACTGGCAATGCGGAATTTTGTATCAATGCTCATCGGCTTTCCAGCCTCAATGTCCTGAAAGCCGGTTGTGCTGGAAAACACAACCTTGCCATAGCGGGCAACCATGATGACATAACCAGCAGCGGCCTTGGTCTGGGCGGCCTGGGCGAAATGATCTGCCATGGCCTTTAGCCGGTCAGCAGAAAGGCCCACTTGGGCAGGTTGGGCCATCGGCATGCCTGCCAGTTGCTGAACACGGGTATCCGGTGCCGCGTGGACAACACCACTTCCGATCAGGGCCGCGCCGAAAAGGATCAGACTAAAGCGCTTAATGGTCATTTTCAGCCTCGGGATAATTGACTAGGTTGGGCGACATTAAAGCGCCCGGGCGCTATGATCTAGGTACAGAATCTTGGGATCGAGGCAATATATGGATCGACGCTGGCTGCCTTTGAATGCTTTGCGCGCCTTTGAGGCCGTGGCCAAGCACGGCAGCTTTACGGCCGCTGCCAATGCCCTGCTGATTTCGCAAAGCTCGCTGTCGCGTCATGTCATGCTGATTGAAAAGCAGATTGATACCCTGTTATTCGAACGCAAACCGCAAGCACTGATCCTGACTGATGCGGGACGGCGGCTTTTGGCAGCCGTGGCCAAATCGTTTGACCGCCTTGAACAGGCAATGGATGACATCGTTGCAGGCGATATCAAAAGCCGGTTCAATCTGCGCATTCAAATGCCACCCAGTTTTGCCGCCGTTCTGGCGGTGCCGATTCTCAGGGATTTTCGGCTGGAATTTCCAGCCATTGTACTTGACGTTGTGTCCCCCTATGGGATCGGGCAACCGGCCGCTGATGTGGATGTGGCGGTAGTTTATGCCAAACCGATGGTATCGGACTTTGTATCTGATCTTTTATGGTCGGTACGACTGACCCCCATGTGTCATCCGGATCTGGCTGCAAGACATTCGGGGCTTCAGCTTGCGGATTTCATCGCCGCCAATGAAATTGTGCATGTGCGCGTCGGTGATATGCCACGTCACCATTTCTGGACCCAGTTCGCCCGCCAGCAGGGAATGGGCAATAGCGATCTTGAACGCGGTCTGGTCTTTGATACCGCGCTGATGGCGGCGCAATATGCCCTAAGCGGCGCTGGTGTCGCTTTGATTGATCCGCGACTTTACAAAGATGAAATTGCCTCAGGCCGGTTGGTCTGTCCTTATGATAATGTGCTTGATGATGGCTTTGGCTATTATCTGATCACCCATCCGGATGATCTGGGGGATGCCGCAATTTCGCTGCTGCGCAGCTGGCTTATTCAGCGTCTGGGCCAGGCCAGTGGTGAAAAAGTAATGACGGCGCTACCAAATGCGGGCTGATGGCTGATCTATTTTTGGCATTTGCCCTGATTGTTCGCAGCACCCATAGCATAAACAGCGGCAATTCGGACGGTATTTGGGTCGGAGCAGACAATGAGCATGATGCAGGCAATATCACGCTATCTATCCGACCACGTGCGCGCGGGCCTGTTTCAGGCAACCGGATCGGCAACAGGTCTGCCCGGACCTGTCTATACCGACCCTGAATTTTTTGCCCTTGAACGCCGCCTGACATTTTCGCGCAACTGGGTATGTGCCGGAGTGATATCCGACATTCCAAATCCCGGGGATCAGATTCCATTTGATCTGGCTGGCATGCCCATTCTTTTGGTGCGCGATGGTGATGACACCATTCGGGCCTTTCACAACATCTGTCGCCATAGAGGTGTGCAGCTGGTGTCCGACAAGCTGAACCGCAATAATATTCTTTGTCCCTATCACGCCTGGTCGTATGGGCTTGATGGCTCACTGGCGCGCACACCCAGTTTCTGCGGACCGGGTGTTAATGGCCATGACGGGTTTGACCCAAAAAGTCATGGTCTTTATCCCCTGCGCGTTGAAACATTTGGCCCGCTGATTTTTATCAATCTGCTGGCAGATGCCGAACCGTTAAGTGCGCTGGTTGGCCCGGTGGCTCAACGCTGGAAGGATTATGATTTTTCCCTGCTGCGCCATGGTGGATCACTTCGATTTGAACTGCAGGCTAATTGGAAGCTGGCGGTGGAAAATTTTGTCGAACGCTATCACCTGCCCTTTGTACATCCGCAGTTAAATCAGGTGTCGTCGATAAAACATACACTGCACATAACCGATGGCGAACGCCATGTGGGCGTGGGCAGTCGCAACTTTGCCCCGCTACCGGTGACCCCCAATCATCTGCTGCCAACCTTCCCCGGTCTTGATGCAGAACAGCTTACCAAAGCGGAATATATCGAACTGTTCCCGAATGTGATGGTTGGAGTACATTATAATCATGTCTATTGTTTCATTCTGGAACCGCGTGCGGTTGATCGCACGGTGGAACGGTTTGAATTTTTCTTTGTCGGCGATGGGGCGATGAGCCCTGAACTCACCGCTGCGCGCAATCAGATGATGGACCTGATCAATCTGGTCAATGGCGAAGACATTGATATCGTCCAGCGCCTGCACCGGGGCTGTGCCAGCCCGGCCATGCATGGCAGTGTCTTTTCGCCGGTTATGGAAGACACCACGCATAAATTTCAGCGCATTGTGGCTGAACGGCTGATTGCCGATGCACTGGCTGCGGATCAGGCGATTCCGGCCTGATCGAATATCAGCTCCGCATTTTCAGTCCCTGCGGATCAAACAGGGGTTCAATCAGCAGTT
>CAISDR010000149.1 GCA_903884125.1 uncultured bacterium | reverse complement strand
TCTGACACCGGTACCGGTACCTCGGGATTCAGAATTGCCGTCAGCTTACCTGCATCAATTTCCTGGATCATTTGGATACCATGCGGAACGTTCTGACACCCCTTCGTCAAAACTTGACCCACAACCCGTTGCAAGGCCGCGTTTGCTTTTTCTGCAAAGAAGGTACCATCACCTGCGCCATTCACAGCGCTGATTTCATTTTCATTAAGTTCAAATAACATCATTGCTCTCCTTCATTCCGGCTGGTTGAATTTCACGCGACGGTCAAAGCCGGAATAACTGTCGCGGTATTGCTTATCTGTTTCTTAAACATCAACGAGTGATTGGGTCTTCATGCGACAGCCAATAATCCAAAGACGCCAGGTGCCGCCCCAAGAACCGCAAAATTGTACTCAACAACAAAGTTCAATGGGGCTGGCGTGTAGATAAGACAATAAAGTGACGGATCAAACGGTGATGTCCCTGGGATTAGACCATCCGGCGCTCCACCGGACACGGCGGTGATATCCCGATCGTTCAGAATGCGTCGACCAGTTGGCTTGGGCTCATTGCTGTCATTATTAAACATGTCCCTCTCCTCCTTTCCGGCTGATGATATTCCCTACTACGGTGAAAGCCGGATGCACCGTTGCGGCATTATTGAAAATCAATATGTAATGCTGCACGCTCATGCCCCGGCACTCCCGCGCACGGCCAATAGTGGCTCGATCACCCATTCCCAAATTCGGCGATTTTCCAACACCAGATCGGCCTGGAATTTGGAACCCGGCGTCAGGGGTTCGTCGTGGCCAAAGGCGCTGACGACAGGTTTATCGATGGCTGCTGTGACCAGATAAAGTGGCTCGTCCGTCTGAACCGGAAAAGGCAATTCACGCCCATTAACGGCAGTACGGCTGATCGATGTTACCTTTGCCGTCTGCGCACCGAACTTTTGATATGGAAATGCGTCATAGCGAAGACGAACCTTAGTCCCGATATGCACAAATCCAGCCGATGAAGACGGCACATACAGACTGGCTTCAAGACGGGCGTTTTCCGGCACAATGCTGGCCAGCGGCAGACCAGCTTCGGCCATAGCCCCCAATGCTGTGGTCAGTCGCGTTATCCGCCCGGTCATTGGGGCGCGCAGCACCTGATAATGCTGATCCGCCAGCTGAACGATCTGTTGATCCAGTTCCCCCAGGGCGCGTTCCAATTGACTGGATTCATTTGCCTGCTTTTCGCCAAGCGCGTGTAAAGTGGCATCCGCTTACGCAAGGGCAGCCCCCACACCCGCAAGGGAATTGCGCAGATCGGCCACTTGCGCATTGGCTCCCGCCCATTGGCTTTCGGCGGTTTCACGCTGAACCAGCGAATAGGTACCCTTGGCTTCAAGGATCACAGCACGATCAAGTGCGTGCTGAGCCAGTGCGGCAAATGCAAGGCGTGCTGCGAGATTTTGCTCCAGTGCCGCCATCTGCCTGCGATAGCCGTCGACCTCCGCTTTCAGCCGGCGACGGTCGGAATCATGTACCGTATCCAGCCGCTGCAATTCATTCTGAATCAATTTGCGGCGTGATTTCAGATTTTCGGCCATCAGGTCATTGGTTGGCCCCGCGCCTGAAATGCCAGAGACATCAACCACAAAAATAATATCGTTTTCGGAAACTATGGTGCCTTCGGCAACTTGCGCCTGGACCACACGTCCACCACGCGGCGACATGATTTTGATAATACCCAGGTCCGGGGTAAGAAAGCCCATCACATGCGCTTTGCGTGGATAGGTCCCAAATAAGACCGTCAGAACGCCAGCCGAAATCGCTACCAGCAAAAACAGGCTGTAAGAGCCGGTCCAGGTGCGCCCAAGCCCCAGCGGTACGCCGATATCCGGTGTCTGGTTCTGAATTACTTCGCTGCGAAACAGGGAGGTCATTTTATAACCCCGCACTGCCAAAACGTAAGGTGAAAAAACTGGAAGGTTGAACAAGGCCGGATTGCGCGCTTTGTGCGATGCCAAAGCACATTTGGGCAAATGCCCACCTGGTGAAAAACCAATGAAATTTATCGTTATAAAAAATCAGCATGATCATTACCTGCACCAACATTGCAGGGAAAAACGATTTCCCTTGGCTGTAATGATCATCCGCAGACAGACCTTGCGTCTATGCTCCAAATCGGAAGTTATGATCGGTATTTTTCCTACACCTAATTGCGGGGAATTTCCCCCGTCTGATTAGATAGGTTCTGCGCAAGCTCAGGCCTACTCGTGCGCTATATCTGCACGCAAGATTAAAATGGCACGCAAATGAAAATAGATTGAAGCTCAGGAAATATCGCTGATCCAATTTCGGGCAATTGCCAGTCTGATCAACGCCGCGCGGTTTCGCAGATTCAATTTTGTCATTCCGTTTGTGCGACATTTTTCTATGGTTTTCGTTGACAGGTTTAAGTGCCTTGCAATTTCCTTGGTCGTTTCCCCGCATCCGGCACGCCGAATAACTTCAAATTCTCTTTTACTCAGCCGCTGCTCAACCGGGGTCTCTGATAGGCTTGACCAAAGCAGACCACCAAGCGCCGGGTCGAGAAACGTTCTGCCCTGGGCAAGGGCGCGGATTCCATCAACGACTGCTTGTGAACCAGACCGGATCGACACAATGCCGCGTACGCCATGCTCGGCCGCTATGCTGAAAGCTGTCTGGGTTTCGAGATGCAGTAAAAATAATATTGCCGTTTGACCGCTGAACGCTCGACGCAATTGGTCTATTTCTGCAACAATATTCGAAACTGAATAAATACCGACGAGCAAAACCGGCACCGCAAAATGGGGAAAATCTTTTGAAATATCTCTGCTTTTTTCCAGGGAGAACAAAATATCTATATCAGCAATTTGATCAAAAATGTGGCTCATGCCTGAGCGAAATATGTTGTTAGACTCAATAATTCCAATTTGAATCGTCATGTCAGCGGATTTGAAGCACCGTCAGCTGCAGGCGAACGATTACAATTTTTAAATTTAACAAAAACGGGTTACGATTTTAAATCAAATACTTTCTTGATTAATTTTCTATTAAACTTCGTTCAATGTTCGTTGTCATACATTTTGCAAGCACCGCATAAAACATTCCGGTAACACGCTCTTTAATGTCGGGGGCAACTCTTGCTAAAATCCGCAAATCACTCCCATTCTAAATAGGCAATCATAGTTCAGGCGAGTTAATGGTAAGGCACGTCGATGATAAACATTTGTTCTTTAGCAGGCCGATCCGGTTTGGCAATTTCACATTGGGCAATAGCGTGCTTTGCTTTAATTGCCCTGATGGTTGCCCATGGCAGCCAAGCCGCCCCCGCCCCGACCCCGGTCATCATTGATACTGATATCGGTGATGACATCGATGATGCCTTTGCCCTTGCGCTGGCTTTGGCCAGTCCAAAGCTTGAGGTGGTTGGGGTTACTGCCGCCTGGGGCGATACACAGTCGCGGGTGTGGTTGATACGGCGGCTGCTGGCGGCATTCGGGCGCAATGATATTCCGGTGGCACAGGGTATCGTCACAAAAAGCAAAACGCCCTTTTCGCAGATGCGCTGGGCACAGGGTGCTTTGGACAAGTCGCCGGCACCGGATGCGGTATCCTTCATCCGGGAACAGGTCATGAAACGCCCGGGTGAAATTACCTTACTGGCACTGGCACCCATGACCAATCTAGAAGCACTGATCAAAGCCGATCCGGCGGCGTTTTCAAAACTGCGCGGCGTGGCGCTGATGGGAGGATCAATTACAGCGGGCTATAATCACGGCGGATCGGTTCTGAACCCGGTTCCCAGCGCAGAATATAATATCGCCATGGCGCCATCTGCACTGCGGGCGGTACTGGGATCGGGTGTGCCGGTCACGATGTTTCCACTGGATTCCACACAGATCAAATTTGACGAGGTGCGACGCGACCGGCTGTTTGCCTATGGCAGCCCGTCAACTGATGCGCTGGCCCTTTTGTATCATCAATGGCGGCTGTGGAACGAATGGGGCCAGATCACGCCGACCCTGTTCGATTCAGCGCCCGTTGCCTGGGTAGCCGACCCGCAGTCCTGTACGCCGGTCACTGGGCAGGTGATTGTGGATGAGCATGGATTTACCCGACTGGGAGAAGGTCGACCAAACGCTTCCATCTGCATGGCCATGCGCCCAGATGTGGTGCTGGATATGACCATTAACCTTCTGACACCCAAACCCGCCGTCCCAAAATAAAATTGCGCCTGGCAATACGTAAGTACGGCGATTCCGCCTAATATTTGATCAGCACCTGCGGAAATTACGGGCAAAACCTGCCCCGAGCAATTGTGACGTGATATAAATGTCATAGTATTGAGCAGATTGAATGCAACGCAGCATTTCAGGGGCATGTTTCCTTGACCCGAGGCCGATTGCCGGGTCAAAAACAGTCGGATAGGCAGCAGGTTCGATTCAAATCGGACGCAAGGCCAGGGAAATGTGACTTACCGCCAGTATTCAAAGTTGGTCTTTCTGCGCGCCGCCCTGCGGCCATTTCCAACTACGCGGTAAGTATCAGTCGAGATGATGGAGGCTTTATGACAATGTCCCGTAAAAATATTATTCGGCTCGCCAGCAGTGTCAGCGCGCTGGCCATGGGAATTTCTATAATCACCCTTGGGCTGGCGGCATCGGCCCAGACGCCCGCTTCGCCCCCGGCAAAAGCAAAGTCTGCATCGACGGTCGAAGAAGTCATGGTCACCGCCACACGCCGTGAAGAAAAACTGCAGGATGTTCCGTTGTCAACCGCTGTTCTGACGGGCATGTCGCTGGATGTTCTGGGCAGCGCCGGTCT
>CAISDR010000148.1 GCA_903884125.1 uncultured bacterium | reverse complement strand
GGATGATTGGCGGCAGTGTAGTCATTCCATCTTTTGCCAGCGCCTCGTTTCGGACAAGATCTGATTTTGCTCCATCGATGGCAAACACCGCTTTGAGATACGGCAAATTTTTTTGAAGTTCATCGTAGAGCGCCGGATAATCAAAATTTCTATACGATTTGGGAATTATCACCACTTTCGTACGGGCGGTCGCGAGAATATAACTAAGTTCCTTCCCTCGATAATTTGGAAGGAGTGGATTGGTTATGGCGCCCAGCCTGGTTGCTGCAATGTGCAGCACAACAAATTCTGCCCAGTTGGGAAGCTGAATTGAAATGACGTCACCTTTGCCCACACCCAATCCGTGGAGAGTCCCGGCTACGATTCTGGAGGCGCGATCAAGTTCGGCAAATGTAGCCCGGACCTGACCCGCAACTACTGCGATCTTATCGGGGCTCCTCTGCACTGCCTGCTCAAATGGTTCAAGTAGTGTCGTATTCAGCCACCATGAGCCGTTTTCAGCGGCGCGTTCAGATATTGTCATGGGTGTTCCCCCCTTCTGCGTCGATCAATGGCGCTCTGCGCACGTCGAGCTGGCAAATAGGCAACATCCCCAATTGCTCGATAAATCGCGTCCGTGACATGGAAGTGAGCCTCAAGGCCACTTTCTCTCATTAGATCGATTGGTCCGCGCCGGTAGCCGAGGCCAAGTGTAAGGGCCCGATCAAGCTGGTCGGCATCCGCCAGCCCTTCGTCCAATGCAGTGAGCGCCTGATTGAAATAGGGTCGTATGAGCCGATCCACAATGCGACCAGGCATATCCCTGCAGGTCACCGGAACCAAACCAGCAGATTCGAATATCGCCACGGCAGCAGCTTTTGCTGCGTCATCGGTCTCCGGCTGGACCACTAATTCAACCAATTTTGTCAAAGTGGAATTGCCAAGGCGATACCGACTGAATCCAATGACATTTCCGCCTTCTCGCCCGAAATTATCAGGAATATGGGCGGATAAGCATTCCGTTTGCAGTTCAACCAGAACTGTCACAAAACTGGCTTGCGCAATTTGAATAAGGCCGCTCGTCATGTCCGAGCCCAAGATAATTGCCACATCCGAGCCACCGCTGCTCGCCAGGTCCCGAAATGGATCGGCCTCGTCAAAAGATCTGCTATTGCCGGTGTCAATGATGAGGAACGATAGTTTGGCCGATGAATTCATGTTTTAACCTTCCGCGCCAAATGTTGCAGAAGAGCTGTACTCGTAGAACCCACGACCTGATTTTTTCCCAAGCCACCCGGCAGCTACCATTTGCCTGACCAACGGCGGACAGGCGAGCGCTGGGTCATTGGTAATTGAGAAAAAGGTGTCGCACAGCCTTTCCTGGGTATCGAGCCCAACCAGATCAACCAGTTCCAGTGGGCCCATCGGAAATCCCATAGCGGTCTTCATCGCTAAATCGATATCGCGCGCGGTCGCTACTCCTTGCTCAACCAGGCGAATGGCTCGATTATTTAAGGGGATCGCAAAATGATTCAGGATAAATCCAGGACGGTCTTTTGTTTCTATCGGAATTTGTCCGACTGCCTCGCAGAATGTCCGCGACCGTGTCAGGGTTTCTGCACTCGTTCGCAAACCGGGCGTCACCTCGACCAATTTCATCAGCTGGGCAGGTAGACAGAAATGCAGCCCTACAAAATTCTCCGGGCGCCCTGACGCTGCCGCAAGACGTGTTATCGAGAGGGTTGAGGTGTTGCTTGCAAAAACTGTTCCGGATGGGCAAACACGATTCAAAGCTCCGTACAAATCTGCTTTTGCTGCAATATCTTCAAAGATCGCTTCAATCACAAGGTCTGCTGAGGCAAGATCGGAAATGGCCGATGCAAGGATAAAACGCGCGAGTGTATCTGTCGCAGTCTGGGGATCCAGTTTCCCGCGCTTTACTGAACCTGCCAAAAACATCTCAATTTCGGCCAGCGCCTTAGATACTCGTGCGCGGTCTGCATCATAAATTATCGTCGGGCAGCCACCTCGCGCTGCAACGATGGCAATTCCAATTCCCATTGTGCCGCAGCCGATCACAGCAACCGTCGGCGGCGCAGGCATGGGATCAGGCGATACAGTCATACGTTTCTCCCATAAGACAGCCCGCTACGCATCGATATGCAGTAGAGATAGGTTTGCGATCGCGCGGCGCTTTAACCAGGGCGATGCGCGGTATCGGGGATCCCCATAGAATGTTTGAAGATGATCAAGGATCGTCAGGATTTTTGCGGTGCCAATCCTGTCACCAAGAGCCAGCGGTCCCGACGGGTAGTTAAGGCCAAGCTTTACCGCCAAATCAATATCGGACGGGTCTGCAATCCGTTGTTGCGCAATATCTGCGGAGATATTTACCACTATCGCAATGACCCGCTGGGCTATAAAGCCGGGGCTGTCATGAATCAGTGTCACTGCGCCGGCACCTGCCAGCATCATGTATAGACTGTCCCGATAGTCGGATCTGGTCGACACCGTCGGCATGATTGTCAGTCGAGCCGGATTCTCAAACAATGGATCAAGTGCCATCGTCCGTTCAAAATCCAGGCCACGTTCAGCAGCGGTTGTTGTCGCGTCGACGCCGATTGGCAAAACCAATATAATTGCATCAGCGGGCGCTCGGTCTGTGTCTACTACCTTTATTCCGCTTCTGGTCAGTCGATCGACCACCCATTGATGTGCGTGGCGGTCTTCGCGAGAAATCCAGACTGCCTTGTTCTCGGCATCAGGTACGGTGTTCTCGATCGGTTTTAAGTCAGCTGCTGCGTCATAGTTGTAAAATCCCCGGCCTGTTTTTCTACCAAATAAGCCCGCGGCGACCTGCCGCTGCAGAAGTGGCACAGGACGAAAGCGAGGTTCTTCATAAAACGCATGATAAATTTGCTGGAGTACCGGGAACGATACATCAAGGCCCGTAAGATCAAAGAGTTGAAACGGACCAAGGCGGAAACCGACGGCATCGCATAAAACTGCATCAATTGCTGGAACCGGTGCGATCCCTTCGGACAGTATGCGAATGCCCTCAGTATATAGTCCGCGGCCAGCATGATTAATCAGAAATCCAGGTGTGTCCGCAACATGGACCGCTGCGTGTCCGCAACGTCGCATAAGCGCCGCCAGCTTTTCTGTCACATCACTTTCTGTCCTGGCTCCCGAAATAACTTCGACAATTTTCATAAGCGGAACGGGATTGAAAAAATGTGCCCCGGCCACGCGCTGTGGTCGCCGACAATTGGCTGCTATATCAGTGACCAGAAGAGAGGAAGTGTTTGTCGCAAGGATACATTCATCGGAGACGAGCGATTCCAACGTGATAAATAGCTCTCGCTTTACGTTGATATCTTCCAGAACAGCTTCGAATATCACATTGCAACTGGATAGCTGCTCTATGCCAGACACTGGATGGACGTGGGCTTTTGCAGCGACAGCAATATCTGGGCTGATCTTTCCCTTATCGACCAATTTATCAAAAACATCGCCGATCTTGCTGGCGCAAGCCTCGGCTTTTCCGGGAGCCATATCGAAAAGGACTACATCAATACCTGCCTGAGCAAGGATTTGCGCGATACCTTGCCCCATGGTTCCGGTACCGACTACGCCGCAGAGAATTTTTGTAGTGTCCAACATTTAAATAACCGGGAGTCTTATGAATCAGAAACAACGGGTTGCCGCTTCTGCAAAAATGCAGCTAGTCCGTCCCGGCCATCATTGCTTTGAAATGAGAGTGTTGATAACTGGGCTTCTAGTTCCAGCCCGTCATTCAGCGACATGTCGAGCCCACGACGCGTTGCCTCACGGATCAGATTAAGGGTGACCAGGCTTCGGCCTGAAAACTGGCGCCCGTACGTCAGGGCTTGTTCCAAAGCAGGCGCGTCCTCACCTAAAAGCCGATTAACCAGACCAATTTGGTGGGCCTCCTCCGCGCCGACAAAGCGGCCGCTCATCTGTATCTCAAGCGATCGGGACAGGCCGATTAATCGGGCAAGTCGTTGAGTTCCGCCAAATCCTGGGACCAGGCCAAGTTTGATCTCAGGCAAACCAAAACGGGCCTTAGCCGTCGCCAGACGAAACGTACAGGCGAGTGCCAACTCGCACCCGCCGCCCAATGCCAGTCCTTCAACCAATGCGATTGAAGGTTGCCGCAAGGTTTCAATGCGCGAAAAGACTTTTTGCCCCAGAATTGTTCCCTGATACGCGGCATTCAGGTCACGGTCCACTAATTCGGCTATGTCTGCACCAGCGCAGAAGGCTGTTCCGCCGGCACCTGTAAAAATCACACCACGGGCATCGCTTGCTTCGATCTGCGTCAACAGATTGTCCAGAAGCCGCAACGTTTCCTGATTTAGTGCATTTAATACTTTAACCCGATCGAGCGTTACGATCGCGAATTCGGCGAGCCGACTCATCGAAACCATTTTTACAACCTCGCCCGTCAAAAATTATGCACAGCCAGGAGATAGCTTTATGGAACCGTTTCCGTTTTTTTATAAAAAACGTGACGCCGTGCCTTCTGTGCCCCTGCGATGTATTCGTGACAGATGATTGCCACACTCATATTCTTGGGTCAACGCTTGTTTCAGGCGAAATGCAGCTATTTTTGGAAACGGTTCCACATTCGGAACCGTTTCCAAACGAATTTGAATTTAGGTGCATCGCAGCATTGGCAGAGGAATCCTTGTGTCCCCGCTAAGTCGCCTACTCGTTCTCGATTTCTCAACCCTGCTGCCCGGGCCACTCGCGAGCCTTCTGATGGCGGATGCAGGGGCTGAAGTTATCAAAATAGAGCGACCGGGCATTGGCGACGAAATGCGCTCCTATTCAGGAAACCCCGCATTTGACAGCGCCTGCTTCTCACTCCTCAATCGGGGCAAACGAAGCATTGCAATTGATCTTAAGGATCCGAAGGCGGCAGAGCGCCTGACACCGCTATTGGCGCGCGCGGATGTGATTATTGAGCAATTCCGCCCAGGCGTAATGGAGCGCCTGGGGCTTTCGTATGCCTCGGTCTCCGCGCTGAACCCGAAGCTGATCTATTGTTCGATCACAGGATATGGTCAAGCTGGCCCCAGCCG
>CAISDR010000147.1 GCA_903884125.1 uncultured bacterium | reverse complement strand
CCGCGTTGCATCGGCAGTTGGGCGTCTGTCGGTACGCATTTTCGGGGCGCACGGAACCGAGGCGGATAATGTTGCCTATCATCTTGGCCGCGCCCTTCAATTGTCCAATATTCTGCGCGATATTGCCGAGGATGCGGAACGGGGCAGGCTTTACCTGCCTTCTGATCTGCTGGATCGTCACGGCATTACCACCCGCGACATTGCACAGGTGATAACCCATGCCAATCTTCCACTGGTCGGACACGACCTGTCGAAAATTGCCCTTGATCATTTTGCAAAAGCAGATGCAGCCATGAAATTATGTCCGCGTGGTCCGATGCGGACCGCACGGCTTATGGGCGCTGCCTATCATGCGATTTTGAACAAGGTCTTGCAGCGGGGATTCTCTGATATTCATACGCCGGTGAGAATCGGCAACTGGACCAAACTCTGGGTGCTGGTTCGCTATGGCCTTATCTGATGGTGCCGGTCTGTGACGGGTCGGGTACACATTATCGGTGCCGGTCTCGCTGGCCTGTCGGCTGCGATTGCCTGCGCACAGGACGGCAGAACGGTTGAACTTTATGAAGCAGCGGGACAGGCAGGGGGCCGCTGTCGATCCTATGATGACGCACAACTGGGCTGTCGCATAGATAATGGCAACCATCTGGTTTTATCCGCCAATCATGCCACGCGCGCTTTTCTCGACCAGGTCGGCAGCGCGCACACCATGTTGCAGCCATCAAGTCCGCGTGTGGATTTTATAGATCTCTCCACGGGCGAAAAATGGGCGGTTGCACCCAATCCGGGGCTTTTCCCGTGGTGGATTTTTGACCCCAAACGGCGTGTGGCAGGCACACGCCCATGGGATTATCTGTCTGCGCTGGCGCTTGCCCTGCCTGGGCCAAAGCCAATCGCTGCCCGCATGAATACCCGGACAACATTGTACCGGCGTCTGTGGGAACCGCTGTTTGTTTCTGTCCTGAACACGCCGCTTGATGAAGCCGACGCCTCACCCATGTGGCGCGTGCTGATCGAGATTTTCGGTCGGGGCGGCAGGGCCATGTCACCGATGATTCCGCAAACCGGCCTGTCTGAAAGTTTTATTGACCCGGCGCTGGCATATCTTGATGCCCGTGGCGGCAGCCTTCACCTGAACCATCGCCTGCGGGCTTTTGGCAGGAACGGATCATCGATCAACATGCTGAATTTCGGCACAAAGCAGATTGAAGTCGGGCCGGACGATGCAATCATTCTGGCTGTACCAGCGCAGGTGGCGGGTGAAATCCTGCCTGATCTGCCAGCGCCCAGAGATTTCGCGCCGATACTCAACGCCCATTTCCGTATTGATCCCCCCAGCCATCTCACGGGCATTCTGGGCGTTGTTGGCGGGACCGTTGAATGGATATTTCCCAAGCCCGGACTGGTGTCGGTGACTGTTTCTGCGGCGGACCGGCTGATCGATGGTGAACGCGAGGAACTGGCCAGATTATTGTGGATCGATGTGGCCAATGCCTGTGGCTTTGACCCGGCGGTCATGCCCCCCTGGCAGATTGTCAAAGAAAAGCGCGCGACCTTTCGGGCCACTGCGGCCGAACTGGCACGCCGGCCGCCCACCCGGACGACAATTGCCAATCTGGTGCTGGCTGGGGACTGGACCCGGACCGGCCTGCCTGCAACCATCGAAGGGGCAATCCGATCCGGCAACAACGCAGCACTATTGGTAACTTCGCGCAAATTCGGGTAAAAGATCCGCCACTTTGCCAAAATGTATTCAGGAAGCTTAACGTGACCGCCCAACCCAAGATGATCAATCCGGATATTGCCGCCATTGTGCCGGTGCCCGAATTGGAAGTTGCCGTTGCCAAAGCCGCCAAAGCGCTGATCGCGACCCAAAGGCCCGACGGGCATTTTGTCTTCGAGCTGGAGGCGGATGCGACAATCCCGTCAGAATATATTCTGCTTAAGCATTATCTGGGTGAAGTGGATCCGGAAATGGATCGGCGGATCGCGGTCTATATCCGGCGTACGCAGGCAGATCACGGGGGCTGGCCGCTGTTTCATGGCGGCAAGCTGGATGTGTCGTGTTCGGTCAAAGCCTATTTTGCACTTAAGGCTGCCGGAGATGATGTCAACGCGCCGCATATGGTGCGGGCACGCGAAGCAATTCTGGCAGCTGGCGGGGCATCGCGCACCAATGTGTTCACCCGCACGCTGATGGCGCTGTTTGGCGAGATTCCCTGGCGGGCTGTGCCGGTCAT
>CAISDR010000146.1 GCA_903884125.1 uncultured bacterium | reverse complement strand
CTTACTGGTGAAGTAGCTGGACGGATAAAGGAAGTTCTGCCGGTCGCCGAAATCATTAGTCGCATGGTGATGGAATATTGGACAACGCTGGATGAACTTTTGCGCCAAAAATCCTAGTTGAACAGACTATCGATATCGTCCTGCGCCATAGCGGCGCCTGCAGTTGGTGCAGGCTCAGGGGCTGGCTCCTTTGTCTTTTTTGGCTCGGCCTTTTTGGCTTCCGGTAGTTTTTTCTCTGGTGCTGCGAGTTTCTCCAATGATGCTGGCTTTTCGACTGGCAGTTCGTGCGCGGGCGCTTCGTCGCCTGCGAACATCGCATCAATATCGCTTTGCACGACACCTTCACCATCACCCGCCGGTCCGTTCAGCAGATGGGCATCAGGGCGCGCATCGAAATCCAATTCGGCCTCATCATCTGGCGGTTCTGCGCTTACAAATTCTTCCCCGCCCCAGATTGAAACCATCGCATTGATACGATGTTCCAGGTAGCGCATGGTATTGACAACTTTGTTCGTCCTTTGGCCGGTGATGTCCTGGAACGAACAGGCCATCAGGATTTCAGTTGCGGCGGATTCAATACGCCCTGCCAGCAAGGGCTGATCGGCGGCCCGAACCTCTTCGGCTGAAGCCAGCAACAGTTCGGCCTGTGCAATGATTTCGCTGGTTGCGCGTTCGGTCGCAGAAACAATGGCATCCAGTTCACCCGTGGCGGCCATGATCCGGTTCTTACCATTATCCTTGGGCTGAAGTGCTGATATCTGACGTTTTGTCTCAACGATCGAGGCGGCCATTTCCTGCAATTCTGAGCGCAAAACCTCAAGCCGGTTCTGCGCCCCGGTATTACCATGACCATCCATCTCGTCGCGCAGTTTATATAGCATCTGCTTGACGTCATCGGTCGCCATTATCCGATTGCGCCGGGAATGCTCGCGCAGAAAGGCTCGGCCTTTGGTTGACGATGCAATTGTCTCCTCAAAGGAGGCAAATTCATCATCTGTAAGCTTTATGACGGCCATGGCCGCGGTCTCCAGGGTGATTTCTCTCAGAGCGGCCCGCAAACCGATTCAATCTTGCCTTTGAGCGTCTGCGCGTTGAATGGCTTGACGATATAGTTGTTCACACCAGCCTTTTTAGCGGCAATCACGTTTTCGGTCTTGCTTTCGGCCGTTATCATGATGAACGGAAGCTGCGCCAGCTTGGCATCCGCACGAACCTCTTTCAGCAACTCGTAGCCGGTCATCGGCTCCATATTCCAGTCCGAGATGATCAACCCGAACTCCCTGGCGCTGCGAAGTTTTGCCAACGCATCTGCACCATCTGTCGCTTCCTCAACATGGGCAAAGCCCAGCTGCTTAAGCAGATTGGAAACGATCCGCCGCATTGTTGCATAGTCATCAACAACCAGGATCAATTTATCCAAAACCGGGTTGGCCATAGCCTTCTCCTCAAATGACCGGTTGCAAACCCATCGTCTCACGATTGGTCAGCAGATGAGTCCACCTTGCGTGGTGGATTATTAGGTTACAATCTTTTCAATGCGCAACAAATTACAAGATTAGATGGCATAGATCGGCCATATTGTCGCAATATGGTTCATAAACTACAAAATTTGGGACGCAGATTTTTCCGGCAAATCGGGGATGCAACAGTTACTTTCAGGGGCTTTTACTTTTAAATTGCCACCAGAACTTGCCCAAATAGTCGCGAAAACGGTTCTGGCGGCATTGGTCGAGCAAAATAATACCCCTGGGCGGATGCGCAACCAGCAGTCGCCAGGAATTTGGCCTGCTCGATCAACTCCACGCCTTCAGCTACTGTCTGCAAATCGAGGCTTCGTGCCAATTGGGTAATAGTACGTACAATTTCACGATTTCGGCCCGACTGGCTCAACTGACGCACAAAACTCTGATCAATTTTTAATGTGTCAACGGGCAGCTCCGCAAGGTAACTGAGCGACGAATGGCCAGTGCCGAAATCGTCAATAGCAACCTTGGCCCCCAATGCCCGAAGCTGCGTCAAAACGCGCGATGCCTGCTGGCGGTCCTGGACCAGCATGGTCTCGGTGATTTCAATTTCCAGCATTGAACATGGTACGCCACGCGCCAAAGTTGATTCCCGCAAAACCCTGACCAGATCGGTACGACGAAACTGAACCGGGGAAACATTAAAGGCAATCATAGGAACCTTTAGGCCCTGTGCCATCCAACCTGCGATGCGACGAACTGTTTCATCGATGACAAATTGCCCGATTGGAATAATCAAACCTGTAGTCTCAGCCAATGGAATGAACTCAGCAGGTGAAATAAAACCTCGATCACCATGACGCCACCGCAATAACGCCTCGCCACCGATCATCATGAAATTATCAATATGAACTTTGGGCTGGAAATAAAGTTCCAATTGCCCAAGTTCAATCGCTTCGGAAAGGTCCCGTTCCATAGTTCGCCGGGCGCGATAGGACTGCCACATATCCTTGTGAAATATGCAAATACTGCGGTCTGGCTCGCGTCTTGCGCGCGATATCGCCAGTTCAAGATTTCTAATCAAATGGGCAGGATTATCGCCATCTTCGGGGAAACTCGTGATACCGGACCATGCTTCCAGATCAATCTCAGCACCATCAACGCTGACAACTCTCGGAATGGCATTCAAAACATGTTCAGCAAGGGAATCCGATTGCGTGCCTGATTGAAGATCGGGAACGAAAATTCCAAACTGATCATTGCCAAGGCTGGATACCTGAGCCCCAACTGGCAGACTTCTTCCAATATCTGATGCGATGGCGCGCAAAACATTGTTGGCCTGGTTAAGCGAAATA
This sequence comes from uncultured bacterium, assembly GCA_903884125.1. Lineage (GTDB taxonomy): Bacteria > Pseudomonadota > Alphaproteobacteria > CAISDR01 > CAISDR01 > CAISDR01. The sequence goes on along the minus strand of CAISDR010000146.1, from coordinate 2,355 downwards.
ACTTCGTTCTGATCCCTGAGTCCAGAAAGACCGATGACAATCAGTGAACCTGAAGCCAGTGGATCGGATAGAGCTTCGTTTATCCAGTCAACAAATACAGCCCTGTTTGGTAGTTCTGTGGCCGGATCATTACGTGCGAGGAACGCCATGCGCTCCTCCTCGGCGCGGCGGATGGTTGCATCTCGGCAGATGGCAACGAATCTTGGCTGATCCGCATTTTTCATCCCGCGAATAGCAATCTCCAGAGGAAACGTCGCCCCCCCGGCACGATGGGCAGGAACCTCGCGCAAAATGGCGTCCCCATCATGGGCACTCAGTGATGATTCCAGCCAATGAACCGGCGTCCAATCGGTCGGCATATTCAAAAATGGCGCAAACGGTCTATGGGCAAAATCCTCGGCAGTCAGGCCAAAAATATCGCACGCAATCGGATTGGCTGTCTCAACATTGCCAGCCGCTGTCAGAATAACGATGCCGTCAACTGCCAGGTCCATCACTGAATTCAGACTGTCCAGCCAAAAAGCATTGTTGCGTTCCCTCAGGCGCTTTCGATCAAGGCAGGCTGACAATCGGGCGCGCAACAGAACGTGATCGATTGGCTTTGCGATATAATCTTCTGCGCCCAGTTTCAGGCTTGTGGCAATTTGCCGTGCCTCATCACCGGCTGAGATCATGATGACAGGAATGTTTGCCAACCTTGTATCGCCTTTCATCGACTCAAGAATTTCATTACCTTCGACATCAGGCAGGTGGTGGTCCAGCAGAACAATATCAACATCAAGCTGCGCCAGCAGATCCAGCGCCATCTTTCCATCTTCGGCTTCAAAAACCTTGTGACCATCCTTGGTTAGGAATCGCGCTACCACCGAGCGGCTTTCAGGGTGATCTTCAACAACAAGTATACGCCCGCCAAATGTGTTCGCGCTGTCTGCGTCAGAAATATTAACTGCAAAATCAGTGGGCTCGGCGGATGCATCGCCGGGTGCGTGCATATAGTCGTCAATGCCCTTGGAAAACAGTTCAATCAATCGGGAAACTTTGGCCAATTCATCACTGGCGGCTTGAGACTTGCTCAAATCATCCAACAAAAGTTCGCAATACCCTTTGAGTGCCGTCAGGGGCGTACGCAAGTCATGGCGAAGCCGCCCCAACTGCGCGTTGGCACCTGGCGCGGGATCTATTGCCTCGACTGTAAAAACCAGTTGCTCCAGCAACGCCGCACCGGATTTGGACAACAACCGGATATCAGATTCCTGCTCGGGCGTAACTTCTGCAGGCGCGTTGACGCAGACAGACTGGACAGCCGCCTCAATCTGCAACGCAACAGGCGCAAGAAAGCTCCAGGCATCCTGCGCAAAGTCAGACAATAATTTTGGCATCCTTACAGAAGCCGGCAACTCAATATTAGGGAACAATGGCTATCCTTTGTCGCTCTGGATCATTGCGCCATTCAGGCACGCATCAATCTTGCCTAACAGTCGCTGCAAATCGACTGGCTTGGTGTCATAATCGTCGCATCCCGCAGCGAGGGAAAGCGCACGATCCGAGGACATTGCCTGCGCGGTAAGTGCAATAACTGGAATTGATTTTGTTGCGGGATTGGCCTTTATGCGTCGCGTCGCTTCGTAGCCATCGATTACCGGCAGCCCCACGTCCATCAGGATAATCTCGGGCAGATGTTCGCAGGTCATATTGACGGCCAGCTGACCATCGCTTGCACAGATTACATCATGTCCCCGACGGCGCAAAAGCCGCGACAGACTGTCTGCATTCATTTCATTGTCTTCGACTAACAAAATCCGAGCCATACTTTCGACCACTCTCTAATTTACTTCTATGGCTTTTTGCGCCTGGCCTTTCGCCATCCAATAGCGAATATTATCCATAAGCTGCTCGCGGGTAAAATTTCCTTTCAGAATGATCTGATCGCAATAGCGCAACAAAAGATCAGCTTCTTCGCCCGTAAGGTCTTTGGCTGTTGCAAGTATGACGGGTGTTAATTTACCTTGCGGCAGTTCGCGCAAACGCTGGATAAATCGCCGGCCGTCGAGCGTTGGCATCTGCAGGTCCAGAATAACCAGATCCGGCAATAACTCGCCAAACAGCGCCAGTCCCTCGGCACCATCAACCGCTTCTGCCACTGAAAGATTCAAGTTTTCGACTGCGCGTGACAAAAATGATCGCGAACCACGATCATCATCAACAACCAGAACAGTTCCAGTTGGATCCGATGTCAGGTACCGCCGAACCGTCTCGGTCAGCAGGCCGGAATCCATGGTCACATTGCCATGATCGACGCTGGTGACCATCGAACGTGTCACCGCAACGTCGGATAGCGCCAGTCCCAGAACGGGT
>CAISDR010000145.1 GCA_903884125.1 uncultured bacterium | reverse complement strand
GGTTGTGAACGATCACCTGACCACCTGTTTCAGACATGGGGAATGTATCGATTCAGGACACAACAATTCCCCATAAGGGATTTGTAATGGATCGCATTTCGACATAGGACTATGGCCAAACTGTCCTTTGGGCAGCCTGAATGAATATTGAAAACTGAGTGAGGAATACGCCTTGACCGATATCGCCATCAGCGGAACGGGGCTGTTCACGCCGCCGAACCAGATCAGCAATGCAGAACTGGTCGAAGCGTTTAATGCTTTTGTCGCGAGGTTCAATGCCGAGAACGCGGCTGAAATTGCCAGTGGCAATGTGGAAGCACTGCAGCCGTCTTCGACCGAATTCATCCTGAAAGCATCTGGCATCGCCAACCGATATGTGATGAACAAGTCGGGCATTCTCGATCCGGAAATCATGGCACCGCGCATCGCCGAACGACCCAATGAACAGATTTCGGTGCTGGCTGAAATGGGCGTGGCCGCCGCGCGCGAAGCACTGACCCAGGCCGGGCGCGAGGCAGGTGACATTGATTGCGTCGTATGTGCGGCATCAAACATGCAGCGTGCCTATCCCGCCATGGCGTGTGAAATTCAGGCGGAGCTTGGGACCAAAGGCTTTGGCTTTGACATGAATGTAGCCTGTTCATCAGCCACATTCGGCATTCAGGTTGCTGCCGATATGATCCGGGCGGGCAATGCGCGTGCTGCCATTGTCGTCAATCCGGAAATATGTTCCGGGCATCTGAATTTCCGTGATCGCGACAGCCATTTCATCTTCGGCGATGCGGCAACGGCGATCGTTTTGGAACGCGCAGACCGGTCGGACTCCGCACATAAATTCGATGTGGTCGGTACCAGACTCTTCACCCAGTTTTCAAATAACATCCGGAATAATTTCGGCTTCCTGAATCGCTGTGCCCCCGAAGGGATTGGCGCCAAGGATAAATTATTTGTGCAGGAAGGCCGCAAGGTGTTTCGCGAAGTGGTACCAGCTGTAGCCGAACTGATCCTGGAACATCTGGCCGAACTGATGATTGCACCCGATCATATTAAGCGCATGTGGCTGCATCAGGCCAATCTGAATATGAACGTGCTGGTCAGCCGGAAAGTGATGGGCCGCGAACCCACACCGGAAGATGCGCCTACCATCCTGGATGAATATGCCAACACCTCGTCGGCAGGATCAATCATTGCCTTCCACAAAAACAAGTCAGACTTTGAAACCGGCGATCTGGGCCTGATCTGTTCCTTTGGCGCTGGTTATTCCGTCGGCAATGTGGTCGTGCGCAAAGCCGCCTAGAGCGGGAGTCGACCTGACTGGATCAGGTCTCCCGTCTATCTTCTGTGTTAGCACGCAATTTATCCGATCCCCATTTCACGCGAGTCGGATTGTGCGCTAGCGCACCAGTGGCGTAACCCTTGTCACCTTGAATGTCCGGACTTTGCCATCCCATTCACGCACTGACAGATATTCGCCAACCGTCAACAGATGGCGGTCGAGCTTGAACAGGGGCTCATCGTCTTCGGCTCCGTCGGCATCATAGTCAAACCGCCAGTCCTTGCCGGTATGAATAAGATGCCCGTGTTCTTCCTCTTCACCGGGAGCATTGCGGCGCACGGTGCAGACCGCACGGTTTGCCGCCCAGGCCTTCACATTCAGATGGCCATCGGGACCGACCGGTGCCGTGAATTCGTAGTAATGGCTGGAATCGCCGGCGGGATGTTCTTTGTCACGCGCCAGCTCAATCCGGATATGTTGCAATGTCATGGCGTTATACTCCCAGGCATCCAATCAGTGTTGATTGGGATGACAATGCCCGAACCCGCCGCGCAAGACTTTGACCTTGATCAAGAATGGGGATTGCCCCAAGGGCTTTAGTCGAACTGGCGACGCAAAACGGTATTTTCGCGAGGCTTGAAACGGCCGAAATGGTCCAGCACCAGATTCATGTCTGCATCGCTGAGCAGGCGGGGTGCACCCAGTTGCAATGTATTCCAGAACTGGGCACACAGATTTTCGAAATCCCGCGCCAGTTCGAACGCTTCGTCCAGCGTCGGGCCTGTGGAAATCTGGCCATGATTGGCCATCAGTGCACATCTACGGTCCTTCAAAGCCGTCACGGCATTTTCAGAAAATTCAGGGCTGTCATAAAAGGCATATGGCGCACAGCGGATATTGTGGCCACCACCAATGGCCACCATGTAATGAAACGCCGGGATAGGCACCTGGGCACAGGCCAGGGCTGTCGCATAACGCGACTGGCAGACAACGATCCCGCCCACATCCGGGCGCGCCTTGTAGACTTCGGCATGCAGTTTCCATTTGCTGGATGGCTTGCCATGGCCTGACAATATAGTGCCGTCCATTTGCACTTCGACCATGTCTTCGGCATCCATCCGGTCAAAGGCGATACCCGAGGGCGTTATGACAAAGCCAACGATATCGGTTGCCCGCGCAGACAGATTGCCCGAACGACCCGGTGTAAGATTTGACTTGGCCATGGCCTGACAGGTTTCCATCAGTGATGCGCGCGACATCCGATTTTTCATCTGCGTGTCCCTCAGATCTGGCAGGGCCTGCAAGAAAGCAGGCGTGATAGGATCATCCTGCAATATTCGACCCCAATGGTTAACCAAATCCTTAAATTCCACTCGATATTGCGCAATTTAATTCAAAGAAAAAGGGCCGTCCCCTGGGACGACCCTTTTGAAATTGCAATCAGCAATGGCCAGACGATCAATGATCGATATTGGCCCAGAGCCTGCGATAGGCCAAAAGCAGCAGGCCTGCAAAGATTGTCAGATAGATCAGCACCTGAAAGCCCAGTTCATGACGCTCTTCAAGGCGCGGTTCTGCCGACCACATCAGGAAGGTTGCTACATCCTTGGCCATCTGGGGAACCGTTGCTACGGTACCGTCTGCATAGGTGATCTGTCCTTCGGCAATAGGAGGCGGCATCGCGACCTGACCGCCCGGGAAATACGGGTTGTAATACAGCCCTTCGGCCACGGTCACATCGGACGGTGCCTCTTCATAGCCCGACAGCAGGGAATAGATATAGGCCGGACCGCCTTCGCGGGCCTTGGCCATCAAAGACAGGTCAGGGGGGGCAGCCCCGTTATTGGCAGCCTTGGCCGCCAGCTTGTTCGGGAACGGACTTTTGAACGGATCCGATGGCAGACCGGGACGTTCGATGGCTTCGCCCTTGTCGTCCAGATCGGGGTAGTTATATGACGCGGCCAGGGTTTTGGCTTCCAGTTCGGTAAAGCCCGGACCACCCGGTTCCGCCAGATTGCGGAATGAAACCCCATGCCCTGTCCGACCACGGGCGGAGAAGCGACCTATATGACTGGGTGGAACGGAAGCTTATTATGGGGATGTGAAATGAGCATGGACCGGCGG
>CAISDR010000144.1 GCA_903884125.1 uncultured bacterium | reverse complement strand
TGCAAAAACCATCAGGTCGAAGCCAGTTGATCTGACTATCCGTCAACCCGCAAACATCTGCAGTTAATCAAGTAAGTGGCTTCGCGTCTGTGAATCAAAAGGAGTAAACATGGCACATCTTCGATCGTCTCTGGCCGGCTCCGTGCCTTCTGGCCCTACTGATCCCGAGCAGATCCGGGCAATGGCTGCCGCCGCATGGCAATCGCGGGGCATGGTGCTGGTCAATGTCGAAGCCCTGACCGATGATTGGGAACGGCAAATGATCACCAACTTGGCTAACCGGCTCTATGGACCACGCCCATCTGGTCCAAGGGGGCGCAAATGAGCCCATCGCGCACGCCCCAGGCCAAAAAGGCAAATGCCCGGCGACGGCAATCGCCCGCTAGCCGTTCTGTCAACATCGATCGTGGAACAGCCGAATCGCGGATGCGACGGCGTGAATTGATCGGCGGTCACAAGGACGAGACTTTGGCCACGGATGCCATCGGGATTTTGATGGCTCGTGGCCACCTAGGCGGTCATGGTCGTCAGGCTGAACAGCGTCTTTATGCCGGGCGACGGTTTGCTGACCTGCGTCGATTTATATTCGGTGCCATGTTGCCCCAGCAGACAATGATTTACCGGGCGGCATCAATGCCTGGTGGCATTGCACGGCCTGCACCATCAGATGATGAACAACACAGCCGCGATTTGGCAATGAAGCAAAGTTATGAAAATGCGCTGGCAGCATTACGCCGTGTTTCCAGCGCGGCACTGCAACAGACAGTATATGTCTGCCACTGGTCTTATGCCCCCGACTGGAGCGGGCGGGTTCTGGCATCGATTCCAACACTGGCCGATCTGCGGGCGCAAGCTGACCTGCTATCCGGTCTTGATGCATTGGTGGAAACTTTTGGCTTCGCCAAATCGCGTTCATATTCGGATTCGTGACCACATAATCTACTTGGACTAGATCATATCGCAGGTCATGCAAAAAGGTCCGGCGCATCAGGCGGCGGGCCTTTTTTCGCGGATGATCTGGCAGGTTCAATATCAGTTCGATCAAATTTTTAAGGATTGGAACCATGCCGCCAAAAGCCAGGGCTGAGGGTGGGCGTCCCGCTCGTTCCGCACCAAAAAAGCTGCGCGCCAAAAAAACAGACCAGACAAGAGCCAAAACAGTTGACCGTTCAACTGATATGAAAAATCTGTTGCCCCATGAAGTGCTGTTGGCGGTTGCACGCGGCGAAGTCATTGCTGACCACGTTCCAACTTTTGACGAGCGTGTGGAAGCGGCCAAAGCCGCAGCACCCTATTTTGCACCTAAATCGCCTGCAGCAGCAAGCCTGCGGACAGGCCGAAAACAGGCATCGTTAGATCACGAGGCAGCGTTGTTAGCCCTTGACCAGGAAGTGGCTTCAGGTCCAGGCGAATTGAAATCATCCGACGAGGATACAGCCGATGTTGCCGACGAGTCTTAGTACAGCCGAGCGTCGATTACGCCTGCGCCATCGGGATGATTTTCTGTATTACGCCCCGCGCTGCCTCAAAATTAGAACAAAGCGCGGGGATGTGCGCCCATTCAGGTTGAATACGGCGCAGGCCTTCATCCATCAGGCGCTGGAAAAACAACTCGGAGAAACCGGTCGTATCCGCGCGCTGATTTTAAAGGGACGTCAGCAGGGGTGTTCCACCTATGTCGAGGCACGGTACTTCTGGAAAGTGACCCATCGCAGAGGCGTGCGCGCCTATATTATGACCCATGTGGATGATGCCAGTGCCAATCTGTATGCGATGGCCCGGCGGTTTTACGACCATTGTCCGGACCCGTTACGGCCATCGTCCAACATTGCCAATGCGCGCGAACTGATTTTTGATCGACTGGAATCCGGCTATCGGGTTGGTACTGCTGGCAGTCGTGGCGCGGCGCGTTCCGATACGATCCAGTATTTTCATGGATCGGAAGTTGCTTATTGGCCGAACGCACAAACCCATATTTCAGGTGCATTGCAGGCAGTTCCGGATTCGTCGGGTTCCGAGGTCATATTGGAATCCACCTCAGCGGGTGCGCAGGGATTATTTTTCAATCTGGCGCAGGAGGCAATGGCGGGCGAGGGTAGTTTCCAGCTGATCTTCATACCCTGGTTCTGGCAAAGCGAATATCGGCGCAAACTTTCCGCTGATTTTCAGCTTTCGGGCGAAGAGCAGATTTATGCCGCCACCTATCATCTTGATCTGCGCCAGATGGCGTGGCGCCGCGCCAAGATTAGAGAACTTGGTGGCGTGCATCATTTCCGTCGCGAATATCCGGCAAGTCCGGCCGAGGCGTTTGTGTCCGAAGTGAAAGGCGCGCTATGGACACGCGCCATGCTGGATTCGGCGCGTGTATCAAAGGTACCGCATCTGGTCCGTGTCGTCGTTGCGCTCGATCCATCGGGCGGTGGCGGCAGCGGTCATGACGAGGCAGGCATTGTTGTTGCTGGTCTTGGGGTCGATCAGCAATATTACGTTCTGGCAGATTTGTCAGCACGTCTGTCCCCATCGGCCTGGGCGGACTGTGCCGTTCGTGCCTATCACCAGTATCAGGCGGATCGGATTGTGGCTGAACGTAATTTCGGCGGCGATATGATCGCGGAAATTCTGCGTCAGGTTGACCCGAATATTCCCCTGTTGCTGGTTACCGCCAGCCGAGGCAAGCAGGTGCGTGCCGAACCAATCGCTGCGCTATACGAACAGGGACGCGTGCGTCATTGCGCTATGATGCCAGCGCTTGAAGATGAGTTGACCACCTGGACACCGGCGCAACGCAGAAGCCCCAATCGACTGGATGCCCTTGTCTGGGCGCTGTCGGCGCTAAGCCAGAAGGCTGAAGGCGGGTTAAGTTTTGCTTAAATAAAAAAGTAGCCAGAATGGCAAAACAATTGTTGACATATTTTTAAGCACATGATTTTATCACATCATTGATAATGCGAATTGCATCCGAAAGCTAAATTACTTGTCGCCAAACTGGCAAGTTAAAACGTCGTGAAACCGGCCCGGCCGCATTTCGCGGGCTGCATTCTTACTTCTGATTTGAAAGGTTGGGACCATGGGCGTCATGGATCGCATGCGTTCGCTATTTGGTGGGCAGGTGATGCCGATGTCCGCTGCCACATCAGCGGATGCCCAGCGCAAGACAGATATGTACTGGCGACTGGCGCTGCCGGGGCTTGGCGCAGGCACGATGCAAATCCACATGCCCAAACCAACCCCGCGCAACCTGCGCCAGTTCGCCCGCACGCCCTATGCAAGGCGGGCAATCAACGCCATCAAGAATCCGATTGCGGGCATGGCATTTGATGTGGTGCCCAAACCCGGCGTAACCATAACTGATCAGATCCGCTTGCGAGCAGACGCGTTGAAAGCGGCGTTTAACCGACCAAATCCGGATGACAGTTTTCGTTCGTTGATCGAACAGGTCATGGAAGATACGTTGATCGGCGCAGGTGCGATTGAACAGCGCCAGACCGGTAATGCCGGGCAACCATTCATGCTTTGGCCAGTTGATGGATTGTCGATTGACGTTGATCCCCATTGGGATGGTGACCCACGCGCTCCCCGGTATGCCCAGGGGCTAGGTCAAGCCAGCACAGTATCGCTTAGAAATGACGAGTTGATCTATTTTCGGGTCAACCCCACGACCTATTCACCATTCGGATTAGGCCCCTTGGAAGTCGCGTTTCAATCAATAGCGCGGCAACTGGCTGTTGCCGATTATGCTGGCAAACTGGCCGCAAACGCCCGCCCGAATGTTTTGCTTAACCTGGGAACAGATATCAGTGCGGATCAGATTCAGGCCTTTCGCGGATACTGGCGCAACGACATCGAAGGCCAGGGAATGATGCCCATTATTGGTGGCAATCAGGTTCAGGCATTGCCACTTACACCCGAAGGGGATGATGCACTGTTTTTAAGTTATCAGGACTGGATGGTTCGTGAAATTGCGACCTGCTTTGATTTGAGTCCGCAAAACATGGGGCTGGAGCGTGACATAAATCGGTCAACTGCAGATGCAGCCGAAACCCGCGACTGGGATCAGGCAATCCGGCCCTTTGCGAGCCTGATTGCGGCACATCTCAATCGTGATCTTTTGCATGGACTTCTGGGAGAGGAAGAACTTGAGTTCCGCTGGATTGGACTGGACCGGATTGATGAAGTCGCCATCAGCCAGATATGGGATGTCTATTATCGTACCAATCTGATGACGCCGAATGAAATGCGACATCGTCTAGGGCTGCCTGCGCTGGATAGCGTTTGGGCCGACAATCTTTTTGCACAGACACAGCAACAACTTGGTGCTGGCGTCAAACCTTAGCCGCCAATCGGTTTTACAGACTTCACGTCAATATTTCATTCCGGCTTTGCCGGGAAAGGATGACTCATGTCAATTGCGGTTCATACTATCGATCTCGTTCCCAATAGCCAGTTAACACAATCTGATCGCATTATCCTGGGGTTGCAGGCCGGTGTCGCAAATGTTGCAGGATCGGTTGCCGGAGCCGCGGTAATTACAGCGGTATCATTTGCCTCAGCGTCGTTACCGACAAATTACGTTGTGCTGGTGACACCGGGGCAGGATGCAACGGCTTATGTGTCGGCCAAAACATCGACCGGATTTAACGTGACGTTGGTCCCGCGTCAGGCAACGGCAACACTTTCGGCCTCGACCTTTGATGTTCTGGTGCTGGCGTGATTACATCGACAACATGTCTGGTGATCGAGGCTATGAGTCTGAACCTGCCGCCAACACCCGGACACCCTAACAAACTTCCGTTTACCGGCATTCTGACACGGGTCGACACGCCATCCGACAACCCGCCCGGCGGCAGTAATGGCAAACGCATCGTGCTGACCCGCATGGCTGCGCAAAATGCACTGCCCAGCCTACTGGGTATGGCAGTTGATTATCTGCCCTCCCTGGATGGACATGATCCCACTGTCAAAATCGGTGTCATCGATTCAGCTGAAATCCACGACACCAAAATTCTGATCAGCGGCATACTATATGCTTCGGATTTTCCTGCCGCGGTTGCCTATTTAAAGTCAAAAACCGGCGAGCTTGGATTTTCATTCGAAGCAAGTGCTGTCGAAGTCACTGACGATCAGGCGGATCCTCTGATCATTGAATCCTGTGTTTTCACCGGCGCTGCCATCCTGCGCAAGGACAAGGCCGCCTATCAATCAACCAGTTTCAGCGCCGCGCGTGCGGCAAGGACCATGGATATGAAAGCAGACCCACATCTTTTGACAGGCAAGCTATCAGCTGATTCCGCCGGAGACAGCATCAGCACCAGGGTAGCCCCGTTTGTTTCCAATTTGATGGCCAGCGCCACCGCGTTGCGCAAAGCGGGCATTGGCGCCGATCCCGCGTTAGGCCATTGCATCATTATCGAAGCGCTGGCGAATGATCTTGAAAAATCGGCGCAGGCAGGGGTTTTGCCTGAAAAATTTGATGTTGTTCAATGGCTGAAAAATCGATCATCAAACGCAGATTGTGACGACGATTCCAGCGAACCGGCCAGTTCGGACGGCGATCAGATTTCTTCCAGTCAGGTCAGAGCTAAAAAGCAGACCCTGACGGAACACGAAGAATCCATGGTCCTGCGCAATCTGCGAGTTGCAGCACAGCCTTTGGTGCGGTCTGGAAAGCTGCCGATGCGCAAGACCAAAACTGGTTTGGATGCTTCGGTCAAACAGGTTGCCGGTCACCCGATTGATGCCCGCATGCTGGCGGCGCTTTCGATTGAACCCAGATCGTTGGATGAATGGGATCGCCTATTGGCGGATCAGCCGGTCGCCCAGCGCCTTGAACTCAAAGTATCACTGCGGCAGCGCAATCTGATCGCCTAGTCCAGCTGGCACTCTTTTCCTGCAATTCCCAAAGGAATGAAACTATGACCAATTTTATTGATCCACTTCGCGCGGCTTCTGATTTTCTCGGGCCGGGGGCTATTGAAATTCCAATATTTGAAGCGGAAATTGCCGATATGGTACGGCGATCTTCAGTAACGCTGAATCGGCTT
>CAISDR010000143.1 GCA_903884125.1 uncultured bacterium | reverse complement strand
GTCATCGGCGCAGATCAGATTCTTGATCTGAAAGGTCACATTTTTGACAAGCCCGGAACACGTATTGCTGCCTCACATCAGCTGGCACAACTGGCGGGCCATACCCACCGACTGACATCTGCCTGTGCGATTGCCCGCGGGGGCAAGGTGATCTGGCACCATGCGGATCAGGCCAGGCTGACCATGCGGCCACTGACGAAGGAATTCATCGACGCCTATCTGGATGCGGCGGGGCCTTCGGTCCTGAATTGTGTCGGTTCCTATCAGGTCGAAGGTCTGGGTGTTCAGCTTTTCAACCGGATCGATGGCGATCATTTTACTATTCAGGGTCTGGACTTGCTAAGCTTAATGGCCCAATTGAGGGTAATGGGACTGGTGGCGGCATGACAATTTCGGGACAAGCAAAAATTGCCGGTATCATGGGCCATCCGGTCGGCCATTCACGCTCGCCGCGGCTGCACAATTACTGGCTGAAACACCATGGCATTGATGGTGCCTATGTGCCCTTTGATGTCGCGCCGGAAAATCTTGAAACCGCAATGCGGGCCTTGCCGGTTCTGGGTCTGCGCGGGGTTAATCTGACAATTCCGCACAAGGAAAATGTCATGCCCTTTCTGGATGAAATCGATCCGGTTGCGCGAAGACTGGGTGCGGTCAATACCGTGGTCGCAAGACCGGATGGAAGCCTCTGGGGCACGTCAACCGACGGGGCGGGATTTGTCGACAGTCTGCTGGCGGAATTTCCCGGTTTTGATTTCGGGTCGGCAGCGGTACTGGTGCTGGGTGCCGGCGGTGCCGCGCGTGCGATTATCGGCGCATTGCTGGATCGCAATACACCTGAAATCAGAATTCATAACCGCACCGAAACGCGGATCGCCCAGATCATCGCCGATCTGGGCAAAGGCCTTTTTGCAGGCCGCCTGATGGCAGCCAATGATCCCGCGGCTGCAATGGATCAGGTGCAACTGGTGATCAACACCACCTCGCAGGGCATGCAGGGCATGCCGCCGCTGGATATCGACCTGCATTATCTGCCGGAAGATGCACTGGTTGCAGACATTGTCTATGCGCCGCTTGAAACCCGGCTGCTGAAGTCAGCACGCATGCGCGGCAATCCCACACTCAGCGGGATTGGCATGCTGGTCTATCAGGCCCGCGCCGGATTTCATCACTGGTTTGGCTATCAGCCTGATGTAACACCCGACCTGATCAAACTGATGACGGCAGACCTATGATCCTTCTGGGGCTTACCGGTTCAATCGGCATGGGAAAATCTGAAACAGCCCGCATGTTTCAGCGTCTTGGTGTGCCCGTCTATGATTCCGATGCCGCCGTTCACAGCCTTTATGCCAAAGGCGGTGCAGCGGTTGAACCCATCGGCGCGGCATTTTCTGATGCGGTGATTGACGGTGCGGTCGATCGTCAGATTCTGGGGGCCAAAGTTCTGGGCAATCCCGAAGCACTTAAAAAACTGGAGCAGATCGTCCATCCGCTGGTCGGACTGGCACAGGTGGAATTTCTGAACAGGGCGCGCGCGCAGCAGGCACCGCTGGTTGTTCTTGACATTCCCCTGCTGTTTGAAACGGGGGGAGACAAGCGCGTGGACAAAGTGCTGGTGGTATCAGCCCCACCTGAACTGCAACGCGCGCGCGTACTGGCGCGCCCCGGCATGAGCGTGGAAAAATTCGAAGCCATTCTGGCCAAGCAGGTTTCTGACAGTGAAAAACGTGCCCGGGCTGATTTCGTCATCATGACCGATGCCGGTCTCGATCAGGCATTTGCCGACGTGAAAAATCTTGTTGATCGGCTGATCCGGGATGCAAATGCCCAGGGGAACATGTGATGCGTGAAGTCGTCCTTGATACTGAGACCACCGGCCTTGATCCGGCCAATGGTGACCGCGTTGTTGAAATCGGTTGTGTTGAGCTGATCAATCATGTTCAGACCGGCAAGACCTGGCGCAGTTATATCGATCCTGAACGCGACATGCCTGAGGCCGCCAGCCAGGTTTCAGGTATTACAGCGGCAACCTTGCGCGGGCAGCCCCGATTTGACGAAATCGTTGACGCATTTCTTGATTTCATCGGCGATAGCGCGCTGGTAATTCATAACGCGCCCTTTGACCTTGGTTTCCTAAATATGGAACTGGGTCGGCTGGATCGTGATCTGATCAGGCCGGAACGTGCGATTGACACAATCCAGATCGCGCGGCGGAAATTCCCCGGCGCCCCCGCCAGCCTTGATGCCCTGTGCAAAAGATTTGGCATTGATCTAAGCGAACGTGTCAAACATGGCGCATTGCTGGATGCGCGACTGACCGCTGAAGTCTATCTGGAACTGATCGGGGGCCGGCAGGCCAGTTTTGGACTGGGCGCGGATCAAAATCCGGCCGCGCGGACATCAGCCAGTACGGGAAAATTTACGCCCCCCGCGAACAGGGCACGGACCCGACCAGAACCACTGCCGCCGCGCGTGACGCAGGTGGAGCTGGCCGCCCATGAAAAATTCATTGCCGAGCTGGGCGTCGAAGCCCTGTGGCTGCTGCCCGAGGCCAAGGCCTAAGTCAGTCGCCACAGGTTCATCTATCGGGATTTAAGCGTTACCGACCGTCTGTTGCCGGGCTGCTTCTTCCATGCGGGCCTGGTACAGCGCCACAAAATTGACCGGGTCAAGCATCAGCGGCGGGAAGCCGCTCTCGCGGGTGATATTGGCGATGATCGCCCGGGCAAAGGGGAACATCAGGCGCGGGCATTCGATCAGCAATACAGGCTGAATGTCCGCTTCGGGCATGTTTTCCAGCTCGAACAGGCCGCCATATAACAGCTCGACCGCAAAGACGGTCTCGTCACCATAGCTGCAGCGTGCGCCCAGCTTCAGAACCACTTCATACTGGTCGCCGCTTTCGCCCGAGCCGCCACGGCGTGCATTGACATCAACGCCAATCGATACCTGGGGCTGAGTATCACGCGGGATCAGCGAATTGGGTGCATTGGGATTTTCAAAGCTAAGGTCCACAATATATTGAACCCGCGTCGTCAAAGACGGCGCTTTCTCCTGGGTCTGGTCGCCAGCATCGGCCATGGAACTTAACTCCTTGAATTCGGATCAGCGGATCGGATGGGATAGTGCAGATTAGGTTCGGTCTGCTATCAGAAAACCCAAGCCCAAGGCAAGCCATCAAAGAAATCTGGCCCGAAAGGTCACCCTCGATTGAGGCAATTGCCGCGATTTTGCCGCACCGCTTGTTCTTTAGGGCACAAATACCTAGGTTACAGGGCATCGCCAGCCGCTGTCACAGGCGCAACCTGCTTTAGCCCTAAGGGCGGAGAGTTCAATGGATAGTATGCCGCTGATCGATATTCTGATCTTTGGGATGGTCGCCCTGTTCGTAGGCCTGCGGCTTTATAGCGTCTTGGGGACCAAGACCGGGCGCGAACCAAAACCCGGCCCCGACCCTTTTTCGCCAGAAGCACTGAAAAAAGATTCCCGCGCGAAACTCGCCCGTCCTGACCGTCCGGCTGATAATGTAACGCCATTCCCCACACGCGCGCAGCCCAATGGGGTTGTGACCACGGATGGCGGTCTTAACGCGCAGGTGCTGGATGGGATAAAGGCAATCCGGCGCATAGACAGCCGGTTTGATCCCGACCAGTTCATCGCCGGTGCGGGTCATGCCTATGAAACCATCGTCGGCGCATTTGCCATTGGCGAAAAATCAGTGCTGAAACCCTTGCTTGATCCATCGGTATTCGAAGGCTTTGCAACCGCCATCGATAATCGACTGGCCGTGGGTCATACCCAGGAAAGCCAGTTCGTCAATATCAAGGGTGCGGAAATTCGCGAAATCACCACACGTGGTACGATTGCGGAAATCACGGTACGCTTTGCATCCGATATGATCATTGTCACTCGTGACGCAAACTGCGCGGTGGTTGCAGGTTCTCCTGTCAGCCCGCGCGAAGTGATCGACCTTTGGACATTTGCCCGCGACATGCGGTCGAATGATCCCAACTGGCTGCTGATTGCAACCGGTGGCGCAGTCTAGGGTCGCAGTCCGGCTCACAGGCGGATCTTGCCCACGATGACAGGATTCGCACGCAGCATTATTTTCCTGACCGGTTTGCTTGCAGCGGGTCTGCTGCTTGTGGTGCTGACATGGCCCAGAACACATATTGCACCCGGCATGGTGTTGAAGCCTGTCAGCTTTGATCAACTGCCCGGCTGGGCCAATGATGATCCTGCCCAGGCACTGGGCGTTTTCAAGCGCACCTGTCAGCGCCTTGAAAAAATGTCGCCTGATACTGCCATGGGCGGCCATAATATTTACGGTTACGTGCGTGACTGGCTCGACATCTGTCAAAACGCAAAAAGCCAGAATGTGTCGTCTGCACGGGCATTTTTTGAATCAGCCTTTGTTGCCAGCCAGGTGCTGGATGCTGCCGGTGCGGATGGACTTTTCACCGGTTATTATGAAAGCGAAGTTCATGGCGCGCGACATCAGGGCGGTGTTTTTCAAACGCCCCTATATGCGCGGCCGGATGATCTGGTTGATGTGGATCTGGGTGCTTTTGCCCCTGACCTCAAAGGACGCAGAACAGCCGGTCTGGTGATTGATCATCGTCTGCAACCCTATCCGGATCGTGCTGCCATCTATGAAGGGGCCCTGTCATCGCGGGCAAAACCGCTGGTCTGGCTGGATGATCCCGTTGATGCCTTTTTCATGGAAATTCAGGGATCAGGTCGTGTGCTGCTGGATGATGGATCGTCTCTACGTCTGACTTTTTCCGGACAGAATGGCCATGCCTATACCGCCATCGGTCAGGTGCTGATCCGCAGCAAAATCCTCAGGCGCGAAGAGGTGACCATGGCTTCCATCCGCCAGTGGCTCACACAAAATCCAAAAGACCGGGATGCGGTATTACGGCAGAACCGGTCATATGTTTTCTTTCGTGAAAGCCCGATCACCGATCCCGGTCTTGGCCCGCCCGGCGCTGATGGTCTGGCGCTGACACCGGGGCGGTCACTGGCCATTGATCGCAGTTTTCATGCGCTGGGTGTGCCGGTTTTCCTGAACACGGCAGATGCTGCGGCACTTGATCCACCAATCCAGCGGCTGATGGTGACACAGGATACCGGCGGTGCCATTCGCGGTGTTGTGCGGGGTGATGTTTTCTGGGGTTACGGACCGGATGCCGCCGCCCGCGCCGGGCGCATGAAAGATCGCGGGCAATTATATGTTCTGCTGCCGCGCGGTCTTGTCGCCCGCGCCCAGAAATAGCGATCATGCGCAAGCGACGGGAATTATCCCCGGAAGAACTGGGCCTGTGGCGCAAGGTGGCGGCCAGTATCAAGCCCCTCCCTCATCAAACTGGGCCGCATCAGTCGTTGCCTCCGGCACCGGCACAAACCTCGCCAATCCCGTTTGTGAAAGAACACACGCAACCAGCCGCGCCCGCGCCGAAACCCCTGGCCCGACCGGCTCCGGCCGTTCATGATCTCGATCTGGCGACCGAAAGACGCATCCGGCGTGGCCGGATGGGCATTGATGGCCGGATTGACCTTCATGGCTATACCCAGGCCCATGCCCATACCGCCCTGATGCGCTTTATCGCGAGCCAGCGGTCGCGTGGCGCCAGGCTGGTGCTGGTCATCACCGGCAAGGGACGGCCGGATATGACATCCGATCACGGTCACGGGATTTTGCGCAGGCTTGTGCCGAACTGGCTTACCGGACCGGGCATGGCCGAACATGTGGTCTCAGTTGGTGAGGCGCTGCCGCGTCATGGCGGACATGGTGCGCTTTACGTGTACCTCAGAAAAATCAGGGAATAAGCGACAGCAGCGCGTCCTGCGTCGGGCGGTCTGCCACGCGGGTGGTGCAGAGGCCACTCAAACCCTTGGCGACCGACGGACTGAGGCAATAGGCGATCAATCCGCCCGGTTTGATCCCCGACGAGCGCATCAGCCGGGCAAAAATCTGCGCCGTGCGGGGCGAAAACAGCAATACGCCGTGGAATTCGCCCCGGCTTAACTGTGCCGCCACATCAGGCGGGAAGCCAGATGCCGCTTCGGCGGAATAAAGGATCGCCCGGCGCACATCCAGGCCGGCGATGGAAAGCTTGCGTGCCACATCCTTGCCCGCCAGATGGACAACGGCACCCCGCTGGGGGTCCAGATTCGACAATAACCGGCTTAGGGCAGTGGCATCACCGGCAGCAGAACGGACATCCTGAAACTTTTCAGCCCGCGCGGCGGTGGCCGTTGCTTCACCCACGGTAAAGATCGGCAGATTACGCCGCCGGGACAGGCGTGCGAACGCCCTGACCCCTTCGGCAGACGTTGCAGCCAAAGCCTGGACGTCGCGAAGATCGGGCGCCTCGCCTGTTGCCACATAGACCAGTAACGGGGCGATCACAGCTTCGTGATCGCTTTCTCTAAGGGCATCAAAGGTTTCGCTGGCCCCCGGTTCCGGGCGCGTTATCAAGAACTTCATATCAAGAATCCCAAAGGCGCACCGGTCTCAAGACCCACGATCCCCAATGGCGGGGTGGATTGCATCAGCAGGGGGGGTGATGATAGTTGAGCCATGTTCAACGCGCTTTATAGCGCCCTGCGCCCCACCTTGAAACGATAAACCGAAGGGTTGACGCGATGAATCCGCATCGCCCCATAACTATTTTAGGTATTGAAACCAGCTGTGATGAAACCTCTGCGGCGATTGTCAGGGCCAAACTGGGCAATTCACCCCAGGTTTTAGCCGATGTGACCCTGAGCCAGATCGCCGAACATCAGCCCTTTGGCGGCGTTGTGCCTGAAATCGCCGCCCGCGCCCATTCAGCCCATCTGGACCGGCTGATTGCTCAGGCCCTGCATGACGCACAGCTTGGGCTTGGCGATATTGATGCCATCGCGGCTACCGCGGGACCCGGTCTGATCGGCGGGGTCATTGTCGGGCTCGCGACCGCCAAGGCCCTGGCCTATGGTCTGAACCGGCCATTGATCGCGGTCAACCACCTTGAAGGTCACGCACTGACGGCGCGACTTTGTGATGATGTGGCTTTTCCCTACCTGCTTCTGCTTGTCTCCGGCGGGCATTGCCAAATTTTGGCGGTCGAGGGTGTTGGTCAATATCGCCGTCTGGGCACCACCATTGATGATGCGGTCGGCGAGGCATTTGACAAGGCGGCCAAGCTGATGGATCTGGGCTATCCCGGCGGTCCCGAAATCGAACGCTGGGCGGCTGCGGGCGACCCCACCCGTTTTGCCCTGCCACGTCCGATGGTTGGAAGACCCAATTTCGATTTTTCCTTCTCGGGTCTGAAGACGGCGCTGCGTCAGCTGGTCGAGGCAAACCTGCCACTCAGCCGCAAGGATTGTGCCGATCTGGCGGCAGGTTTTCAGACCGCCATCGGGGACTGTCTGGCCGATCGCATGCAACGCGCGATGGAACATTTCAATGAGCGCTATGATCTTCAGCCCGATGATCGCAGGCTGGTGATTGCCGGTGGTGTAGCAGCCAATAAATATCTGCGCAGCCGTCTGGGTGAAATCGCGGAAAATAAAAATTACCGGCTGATCTCACCACCGGGTAAATGGTGCACGGACAATGCGGTCATGATCGCCTGGGCCGGGATCGAACGGTTTTCACTTGGTCTGGTTGACCCATTGACCACCCGCGCGCGTGCGCGCTGGCCTCTGGATCAGGATGCACCCGCGATCGCGCATAACCGCGCCCAAATGATGGCGCTGGGTCAGACGAAACAGATTTAGAAACCTGTCAGGCCGCTGGCCATTTGCTGACAATGGTGGGGGCATCAAAATAATCGCGCCACAGGCTGATCAGGCCATCGGTAACTTCGAATACGCCGCAGACCGGTAATTCCACCCAGCCGGTTTTCAGCAGATGGCGGTCCAGCCGTTCCAGAAAAACCACCTGTCCTGAAACCGCCATGCGCAAAATCCGAAACTCATTTTCAATTGTTGGCGCAAAGAATGGCTCAAGCACACCGCGAATGCCTGCGTGTCCGATTACTTTTCCAAGCGGCATGTTCTCGTATTCCACATCATCCGATACAAATCGCAACGCGGTGTCGTAATCCAGCGTGGTCATCGCAGTCATAAAGGCACCAACAATGTCGAGTGGTTCGCGGATTTCAGTGTTCATCTTATCACCTCTGCTGCTGTCAGATTTTCAGCAATCATCCAAGCAGACCAGATGTCAGGCAATTACCGCTCAGGTAATGAAATTACATTCACGCCCGCGCACCGAAAATGGCCGACCCGACGCGGACCCATGTTGCACCCAGACTGGCGGCGGTTTCGAAATCGCCACTCATGCCCATGGACAAAACAGGCAGTGAATGGGCGCGCGCCAGTTGGGCCAGCAGCGTGAAATGTGGACCCGGTGCCTCGTCCGCCGGGGGAATGCACATCAGCCCGTCAACTTTCAGCGCCAGCGGGCCCGTCACCTCCGCCAGAAAGGTGTTTAGGTCTTTTGGTGCAATCCCGGCTTTCTGGGGTTCTTCACCTGTGTTCACCTGCACCAAAAGTCGTGGAAGCTTCAGACCGCGATTGCGTTCACCAACCAGCGCCTGTGCCAGTTTCGGCCGGTCCAGCGTTTCGATCACATCGAAAGTTTCGACGGCCTCGCGGGCCTTGTTGGTTTGCAATGGACCGATCAGATGCAGGGACAGATCAGGGAATTCGGAACGCAGGTCAGGGAATTTCTGCATGGCTTCCTGCACCCGGTTTTCGCCGAATATGCGCTGGCCTGCCTGTGCGACCTGCCGGATGGCGTCCGTGCCATGGGTTTTGGATACGACAATCAGCTCGCATGATCCTTTGGGCCTGCCACCGCGTAACAGGGCTGCGGCAAGCCGGTCGCGGACCTGCAACAGACCCGCAACCGGGTCGGTTTGATTGACATTGGGGATCACGGATGGGCTAGGGTCGGTCATGCAACGAAGTCTAGCAGATCAATCAGGGCACCTGAAACCGCAACGATGGCGCGGGCGCATCTTTCTGCCGCGACTGATCGTGATGACCGATCATGCCCACATGCCTGATCCGATGCGTGTGGCCAGACGCCTGCCCCCGCACAGCCTGATAATCCTGCGTGACTATGATCACGCCGACCGCCTGGCGCTGGCGCGCCAATGGGCCAAAGCGTGCCGTGAAAATCACTGTCTTTTTTCCGTGGGTGGTGATGCGCAACTGGCGCGCAGGGTGCGTGCCGACGGCATTCACTGGCCTGAAAAGCTGCTGCCCCGAAAGCCCGGACACAAGTTCACGATTACAACCACAGCCACCCATAGCCGCAAGGCGCTCATGCGCGCGCAAAAGGCTGGAATCCCGATGGCATTGATATCGCCCGTCTTTGCCACAACCAGCCATCCGGGTGCAAAACCCCTGGGCGTTCTGAACTATCGCCGGATGGTCCGGGGCGTGCGGATTGCGATTGGCGTATTGGGTGGTATCACAGCCCAAACGGCGCGCAGGCTGGTTCATCCCAGACCGCACGCCCTTGCTGCGATCACGGCTTTCCTGGCACCATGATCAGCGCCATTCAGGTGCGATTGTAATTGCCCTGTTCGGCGTCATCGCCTTCGTCGCCATCATCACCCTCGTCGCCATCCTGGGACATGTCGCCATGGGAATTTTCGCCCTGTGACATGTCATTGGGACGACCGCCAAATTCGGGCTGCGGCCCTTCACCGGGGATGCCGTTATAGCCCTGCTGGCCATTGGGGCGCTGGCCTTCGCCGTTCTGGCCATAACCGCCCGGCTGATAGGTCTGGCCCGGCGGCTGGGTGGCCATCAGCACACGCCAGTAATGCTCGGCATGCTGGAGATAGTTCTCGCCCTGAACCCGGTCGCCTGACGATTGGGCATCACGCGCCAATTGCAGGTATTTTTCGTAGATATGGGTGGCCGTGCCACGGATTTTCACATCCGGTCCGGTCGAATCAAATGTCCGGTTGGTCATGTTATGCGGCTTGCGGCCGCCGCGACCGCGCGGGCGCTTCTGGTGGTTGTTCTGACCTTGCTGTCTCATCTTATCCGTTTCAAAAGCCGGTATTTGGACCCGATTAAGGGACATGGGCGATGGTGGGCTTAGGGCTTTGGTTAAGGTTTTAAGACCTTAATACCTGATCAAGACCATGATCAGCCGCGCGGTATCCCCGTAAACTTCCAGTTCGCGCCCGCCTAATGGCTGGCAGCGAACCCTCCGCGCGTCGGCTGTGACCCTAGCGGCAAGCGGGCCTCATTCCAAGCTATTTTTATCCGAGCCAAATTCCGGCGGATTCAGTCCGTCGCCACAGCTGTATATGAGATTCTTTCAAACGGGTTCGCTTGCGCCTATTGATAGAGCCTGATTCTTGGAAAAACCTCAGGCCGCCATGACCCAGCCCAACCCGCCGTCTTCACTCTCCAGTCCCTGGAGCTTCGCTCATTCCCAGAATTTTGCCGGTGCCCGGGTTTTAT
>CAISDR010000142.1 GCA_903884125.1 uncultured bacterium | reverse complement strand
GCAGAACATCGTTTATGACGTTGGCAAGGCCCACGCCTTTGAAAATCTGCGCGACTGGTTCAAGGCCATGTACGAAGTACTGCTCGGCTCGTCCGAGGGGCCGCGCATGGGATCGTTCATCGCATTATACGGACGGCGCGAGACGATTGCACTGATTGAGCGATCGCTGTTACCGGGATACGGGATTTCCGCATGAACCGCGCCTTGTGCCGGTTCATCGTTTTGTGCCTGACAATTGCAGGTACGGGCATTGCGCATACAGAACAGACACCCACAGTCAGCATTGCCGCAACTCGCGAGGCTTATGAAGCGGGTGAATTTGCCCGGGCTTTGCAAAGTGGAGCCTCGATAGAAAACCCCGATGCGCTGACTTTGGCGGCAGCATCTGCGTTGGCGCAAGCGCGATTTTTTCTAAGGGGCGATGGGGCGATCACAAGCCTTGAGCGCGCCGAGGAACTGGCCCGAAAGGCAATCGCACTTGATCCCTTGGACATTGCCCCTCGACTGGTTCTGGGTGTTGCCCTTGGCGCGCAAAGTCGCGAGATGACCGCCGTTCAGGCCTATTTCAGCGATATTGCCACAATCGGCCGCCGGGAAATTGATGCCATGCTGGCCATCAATCCAAACGAACCTCGGGCACTTGCACTTTCGGGCCTTTGGCATCTGGAAGTTATCCGACGTGCGGGCACACATTGGGGTTCGATCGTATATGGTGCCGATCGCGCCCGTGGCCTGATGGAATTTGACGAAGCCCTTGCTGGCGCGCCCAATGATCCGGCAATTCGGGTTGAATTTGCCAATGCGCTGCTGGCGTTACATGACCCGGAATTGCTTGATCGCGCGCGACATGAACTGGCACAGGCTCTACAATTGCCAGCCCATGATGCATTTGAGCGGCTGACGCTAGAACAGGGGCGCAAGACCCTGAACCAGATCCCGCCGGAAACAATGGAAAAGCAATGACAATGATTTACAAAATTCTGGATGCAGAAGTCTGGTCCGCAGCGCAGGCGGCCGGTGTCTTTCATGGTGCCGGGATTGATCTGACTGATGGCTATATTCATTTTTCAACCGGTACCCAGGTCAAGCGGACGGCAGCACTTTATTTTGCTGGTAAGGATAATCAGGTGCTGCTGGCGGTGGATGACGCCGTGCTGGGTTCAGCACTTGTCTATGAACCATCGCGCGGCGGGGACTTGTTTCCTCATCTTTTTGCACCGTTACCGTTAAGTGCGGTTCAATCTGTCCACGTATTAAAACTGGACGCCAGCGGCGCACATATTTTTCCGGCCCTGTCATGAGCCTTGCGGCATTGGCCTTGCCGTTGCTGCGGCAATTACCGGCGGAACTGGCCCATCGCACGACGATCAACGCATTGCGGTTTGGTCTGGGTCCCCGACAGACCACACCGGATCCGCCAAGTCTTGCGGTCAATGCGCTGGGCCAAACCTTTTCCAATCCCTTGGGTCTGGCGGCAGGCTTTGATAAAAACGGCGAGGTTCCAGATGCCATGCTGGCATTAGGTATGGGCCATGTGGAAGTGGGAACAGTGACCCCACGTCCCCAGGCGGGAAATCCCAAACCGCGCCTGTTCCGGCTCAATGAAGATCAGGCTGTCATCAACCGTATGGGATTTAATAACAATGGTCTTGATAGGCTGACTGAAAGGCTGCAGGCGCGTCAAGGACGACCGGGTATTGTCGGTGCGAATATCGGCGCTAACAAGGACAGCGAAGATCGTATCAATGATTATGTGCTGGGCCTGAAGGCGGTCATTGATCTGTGCAATTACGTAACGGTCAATATCTCATCTCCCAACACGCCAGGCCTGCGCGGCCTGCAGGATCGTGCGTCACTGGAAGAACTGCTGGGTCGACTGGTTGATGCGCGCACCTTGTTGAAACGCACAACGCCACTGGTTTTGAAAATCGCCCCTGACCTCAGTGGCGAAGCAGTGGAGGAAATTGTTGCTATATCTATTTCTGCTGGAATAGACGGACTGATTGCCACCAATACGACAATTGCACGCCCTGACTTTTTGCAAAGTCCCAATGCTGGGGAAGCTGGCGGTCTGTCCGGCGTTCCCCTGATGGGACCGGCGACTGACACGTTGCGTATTGCAGCCAGAGCAGCGGCAGGCCGTCTGGTTCTGATCGGCGCCGGTGGTGTGACAAGTGGTCGGGATGCTTTTGAGAAATTACTGGCTGGCGCAGATCTTGTTCAGCTTTATACCGGCCTTGTTTTTCACGGCCCTGATCTGGTTTCCAAAATAAAGCGTGACATTTTGACCTGCATGATCGAAGCAGGCGTGCGTGATCTGGCCAGTCTGCGCAGCTTGCGTCCGTCTGGCTAGGTTCAGACCCTATGTCCCAAGCGATAGGCTTGGACCTTTGGCCTTGGGCCAGTTATCATGCAATGCTAATAAGTATTTGTGGCATTGGTTCTGTTACGGTTCCGCGTCGAATATTATGTCGCTCCGGTTTGGAAATTGAATGTCAGAAACAACAGAAGAACATCTGGCTTCCGCCGCCCAGGAAGAATTTGACAATGCACGCGATGCACTGCATCTCATGCCCTTGTCTATTTTGCCGTTGAAGACGCGTGGCTTGCGCAATGCACGCTTGATCAAGAATGCCCAATTCGAAACGCGCATTGAATTGTTCCGCGATCCCAACGCAGGTTCCGGGCAGGTGCCAATTACCGGGCTTGAACGGGTTTTTCCATCTGACGTGGATGCACTGAAAGAAGACGCGCCACTATTGGCAAAACTGGGCATGCTGCATTCGTTTGACGTGTATTCCCTGCGCATCACCTTGCGTCAGCTGGAAATCCCGGTGACCGACGAATCCGGCTTGAGCCTGAGTGCAAAAAAGCGCGCTGAGCTGACTGAATATATGCGCTCGTTCACGAGGCCGCTGATCAATTACATCTATGGCGAAGGCGATTCGACCGAGATGAACGACATGGCGGACATCCTGAACCGACTGAAAACACCGGACCGGGTCGAGGCTAAAAAACGATTGCAGTTTCTGTCGGAACGCCTGGGTGTCGGCCCGCAGGACCTCCCAAAATTTCTTGAAGACTATGGCGATGTGTTTTTGTCGCTGGCCTATTTCAAGAAAGTGCTGGACCGCATTGTGCCAATGATTGACAGCTTTTGTGACTGGGCTGACGGGGTCAAGGAATCCGAATTGACCCGTCGCGATGCTCAGACCATGGAACTTCTAGAATCCATCAAATCCATGCTGAATCAGACCGTGACATCCATTACCGGTCGATTTGAAACCTTCAACCTGCGGTCACGGGTTTTATGGTCGGATATGACGCGCGAGAATTTCAATTCCTTTCGCGACATGGTCACATCCAACCATGCGTCAATTGGCAGCGTGCTTTGCGGCCTTAGCCTGAAGCTCGACCTGTGGAGCGAACGATTTCCAAGCCAGGGGGGCGGCCCCGCCAAGCGGGCGGAATTCCTGCGATCAGAGATGTTTCACGGTCTGTCTCGACTGATGAACGAAGAAAAAATGGCCGCAAAAGCATTAGAACGTGTCTGAAATAGCCCAATTATGTAACAAGTTCATATGATTGACGCCTGCTACTAATCTTGGCGATGGATTCTGAAATTGCCATTTGTCGGACTTGAAGTCCGGGTCCGGCGTCACCATCTCAATATCGTGCGGTTGAGAAAGTCGCATCGGACTCGATATCCCCATTGATGTCCGAAGTGCTCAACCAAGCGTGTCGCTCGTTCCCCCCGACGACACCATGCGGCCAACCCGCCGCCCGGCGGCCGAACTCTTCCCCCCCCTTTAGAGTCCGGCCGCCACGCGGGGTGCAAATTCCGGCGTTGCCCGATATTCCATAGCGCAGCGATCTGGCTTTGGTGCCGGATCACGCTATGATGGCATCATACAAAGGAATGAAAGTTTTGAGCACAGATTCCACAGGTGATGACCAACCCTGGAGCCACGACCTGGTTGCCGAAGAAGGGCGACTGGCACTTTCCGAGCGCATGGTCGGTCTTGTCGCCCGGTTTGCCCGCCACAGTGCGCATATCAACTGGTTTGCACGCCTGGGAGAACCATTGACGCGCGAAGACGCGCGCGTTGCGCGCGCCTATCTGAGTGGGCTTGGCTTTCCCCATGTGATGGTAGCAAAGGTCGAAGATTTCGAGGCCGCGTCAATAGCCGCCGAAACACTGGACCGCGACGCACCAGCATTCGAAACCGAAGAACAATTACGCGCTGAATTAACCCTGTCAGCCTATGGTCGCCTGGATCAGGAACTGCTTGAGGCAGCCTTGCATGAAGTACAAGGCTTTGTTGGTGCCGCAAGTCTGGCGGCCATCGAAGAGCTGGGCGCCAGTCATGGCGTCGAAGATGAGTTATTGTTGCATGCTGCCGCCGGTGCAGCCGTTCAGGCAACCCATCTGGCCGCACTGGTTCTTGCCGCCGGTGTCGACGACCATCCGTTTGTTGACAAGTTTCGTCTGTTTGAACTGGGTCGCTGGCCTGTAGCGCTGGTTGGCACGACGCTTCATCTTTTCTAAATCACCTTTGCATCGTCCTTGCCCGCCAGCACTTTGTCCACACGCCGGCCGTCCATATCCACAACTTCAAACTTGAAACCCGCATGGCGCACAATGGCACCGGTATGCGGCACAGCACCCAATCCTGCCATGATAAACCCGGCAAGGGTCTCGTACCTGTCTTCATCCGGCAGATCATCAAGCCCGAACAGATGTTTGACTTCCTCGACCGGGATCGAGCCATCCAGAAGCCAGGTGCCATCGGCGCGCTGCACTGCCGAGGGATCATCTTCGCGGCCACCTTCGGGTAATTCGCCGACCAATGCCTCAAGCACATCGGTTACCGTAACCAGGCCTTCGACCTGACCATATTCATCGACCACCAGCGCCACATGAGCCTGGGCTGCACGCATCAGTTCCAGCGCCTTGAGTGCGGGTGTGGATTCATGAATGGCGGGCAAGGCTTTTAAGTACGGCTCAAGATCAAGCTTGCGCTGGCCCGCTTCCATCGCTTTGAGTGCGGCTGCCAGAATATCACGGGCAAAAACCACACCCTGGACTTCATCCAGGCCATCGCGGCCAACCGGATAGCGGGAATGCCCACCATCACAGACTTTCAGGATCAGGTCGTCCAGATTTTCATCCAGCGACAGCCATTCGATATCGACCCGCGGTGTCATCAATGATGCAACTGCCCGATCAGCAAATCGCATTACCCGGACAAACATATCCTGTTCGGCCGGTTCAAAGATTCCCGCCTTGGTGCCTTCATCAATCAGGATCTTGACCTCTTCTTCGGTGACTTCTTCGCCGACACTGCCTGCGCCAAACAGCGAAAGCAGCGTCCGTGATGACTGATCAAGAAGCCACACCGCAGGCGCAGTGATCTGCGCCAGGAAATGAACCGGCGGCGCCAGAATAACCGCAAGGTTTTCAGCATGCCGCAAACCCAATTGTTTGGGCACAAGTTCGCCAATAATCAGTGTGACATAGGTCGATAGCGAGACGACAAGTGCAAATGCAATTTCGTCCGCATATTCGGAAAAAACGCTAGCCTCGCGCATTGCATCGGCCAGTGGATGCGCCAGGGTTGTGCCCGATAATGCGCCTACCAGCACGCCGATCAGCGTGATACCGGTCTGGACCGTTGACAGCAGCCTGCCGGGATCGCGCGCCAGTTCCAGCGCGCGTGCAGCACCAGCCTGCCCTGCTTCGGCCATGGCCTGAAGCCTTTGGGGACGCGAAGAAACAATTGCCAGTTCGGCCATAGCCAGAAGGCCGTTTAATAGGACCAGGCCAAAGATGATGAATCCTTCTATCCAGAACATTATGGATCAGTCCTCGCCGCTCGCGGAACGACTGCCGCGATGTTCCGAGGTCTCATCCGTCGTTGGGTCCTGAGGGATTATCGGGCGCGTCCATTCTGGTACAATGACCGATACTGCATCCATAACCGCATGCGCATCCACGGCGTTCACGGCTGCTGCAATCTTGTCAAGCATTCCCCTGACCTGCATCAGGTCCGCGTTACGCGGTGCAGCCAGCAGGACGCCTGGAATCTGGGTTGGCACAGGTGGCTCGCTGTCATGAAAAAGTTCCTCTTCCAGCTTTTCGCCGGGTCGTAATCCGGTGAATACAATCTGGATGTCGCGACCCGGTTCAAAGCCTGCCAAGCGGATCATTTCTCGCGCCAGATCAAGAATGGGAATTTGCTCACCCATGTCCAGCACATGAATACGCCCACCATCGACATGATGGTTCCGCGACAGGGCGTCGGCAGATGCCTGCAGCACAAGTGAGACAGCTTCACCGATGGTCATGAAGAAGCGGCGCATTTCCGGATGTGTCACCGTCAGTGGGCCACCACGCGCCAGTTGTTTGCGAAACAACGGCACCACCGATCCGGTTGACCCGAGCACATTGCCAAAGCGCACCGTGACAAATCGCGTATCGGTCGATCCGGCCAAAAGGTCAAGCGCCAGCACATAGGATTCTGCAACCCGCTTGGTGGCCCCCATAAAGCTTGATGGATTTACCGCCTTGTCCGTGGAAATCAGCACCATAGCCAG
>CAISDR010000141.1 GCA_903884125.1 uncultured bacterium | reverse complement strand
TGGGAAGATGCAATACAGTCGGTCCGCGATAGGGGAGGGGTGCCCTATGGTATCCCGGCTGGCGCATCGGTTCATAAGTTTGGCGGATTGGGTTATGTTGGCTTTGCCGAAGAGGTTCGCGCGCAGGAAGCGGACCTGGGCTTCAGGTTCGACTATATTATCGTATGTGTCGTTACAGGATCCACGCAGGCAGGCATGATCGTGGGATTCGCTGCTGACAACCGCGCCGATAGGGTAATTGGCATTGATGCATCAGGTACCTTGATGCAAACCCGAACCCAAGTGCGCGAGATCGTCGATCGAACGGCCGAGCTGGTTGAGTTGGGGCGCAAGGTTCGTGATGACGAAATCGTCATCAATCCTGACTATGCCTATCCCGCCTATGGTGTTCCGTCAGAGGAAACCAGCGAAGCCATTCGACTTGCCGCGCGCACCGAGGCTATGATTACCGATCCTGTGTACGAGGGTAAGTCAATGCAGGGCATGATTGATCTTGTGCGCAAGGGCTTTTTCCCCGAAGGCTCCCGCGTGCTTTATGCCCACCTTGGCGGGGCGCCAGCAATCAATGGCTACAGCTACTATTACAAGGACGGCTGATTATCCCGTGGAAATCACCCAGGCCGAAAAGTATCCTCGTTTTCTGTTTGGTGCGTGTTCTGCAATATAAACCAATGCGCCGCCCATTATCAGTATGGTCAACAGGAACACGAATTTGCGCCCCGCCAGGTCGCCTATCCGACCAAATACCAACGTTCCGGATGGTCGCACGTTGAACCCGACCGCAAACGCGCTCAGTGCAAACAAAAAGTTGCCCGTTTCATCGAGACCGCCTGCAAAGGCTTGTCCGATCTGAGCGGCAAGTGATCCATCAGGAAGTAATCGTACCTTCCGAACGCAGTCCCGCGCGATGTAGCGAAAACTACAGCCCGCTTATCACGTCAGATCGAAAGGGCAGTGAATTCAAGATGTTTTGAAAGCGATGGCAATTATACTTTCAAAGCGTTGAATTTTCCAAAAGGTCGGTATTGCGCACAGGTCAATTGGCATTCTACCGTAATCCTGCCTAAAGAGCGGCCGAATTAGCCAATAACTGCGCGGGCTGCCAACAGAAATATTGATGGGAATATTGACTGATATCCGTGTATCAGGCGGAAAGTCGCCTTACACTAATGACTATCTCTTGGTCATCTGACTTCGTAATTCGGGAGAAACCAAAGTGCCGAGTCGCCGTCAAATATTAGGTCTTTCTGGATTGGCCATTTCCAGGAGCCTTTTTGTGCCGCAACCAGCGCAGAGTGCGGATTTGGAATTTGAACATCTGGACCTTTGGCCGGGAACACCCCCTGGCGCACCGGATCAATTGCCTGTTCAGCAGGTTATTGATCGGACAATGGCAGGTGGCCCATCGGATCGGGCCATCACGCATGTAGCTAATCCGAGGCTCGACATATTCCGACCGAAAAAGCCGAATGGATCTGCTTTGCTGATCCTGCCCGGTGGCGGATATGAACGCGTGGTTATGGATAAAGAAGGATATGAAACCGCACAGATGGCTGCGGCCGCAGGGGTCACCGCCTTTGTACTTTTCTACCGCCTGCCCGGTGATGGCTGGGCCAATCCTTTGGATGTCTCGCTTCAGGATGCCCAACAGGCAATTCGCATGATCCGGTTCAAGGCAGCTGAGTTTGGGATTGATCCAAAGCGCGTATGCGTGATGGGTTTTTCCGCAGGCGGGCATGTCGGTGCCAAACTGGCCCATCGCTTCAGTTTTCCGGTCGGTCGATCTGGCGAAATTTCAGTTCGACCGGACCTAGTCTGTCTTATGTATCCGGTCATTTCAATGCAGCAGCCATTTGCCCATATTGGCTCGCGGCAGGCGCTAATGGCCGATCGCGTAGATTTGACCATCGAAAAGTCTCAATCCGCCGATAAAGATGTTCCGGCAGATGCGCCGCCGACACTTATCATTCATGCTGGCGACGATACGTCCGTGCCAGTTGAAAATGCTTTGTTGCTCTATGCAGCGTTGCGAGCCGCGCACGTACCAGCAGAAATGCATTTGTTCGAAGAAGGCGGGCATGGGTTCGGACTAAGATCCATCGCGGGCAAGCCAATTGCCGCGTGGCCTAGCATTTTTCTAACCTGGGCAAAACGGCACGGATGGTTCTAGTTGCGCCATTCATATCGGGCTTTTTGGTAACCAGCTCTGAATATCAGCGGTTTCAATCGGTGGTGACCATAAATATCCCTGACCGATATTGACACCCAGGGCCCTCAGGATCTGGGCCTGCGCTTCGGTTTCAACACCTTCGGCGATGGTCATAATGCCAAGCTGTCCAGCCATGGACGTGATGGCACCCACAATTGGACGGTCCCGTGGACCAGTAACAATTTCCCGAACAAAAGCTATATCGATTTTGAGTTTGGCAACCGCAATATGCTTCAAATATGCCAGAGAAGAGTATCCTGTGCCAAAATCATCTATGGCTATGTTGGAACCGAGACTGAGAAGATCCTGAAATTCGTCCCCGGCGTCTCCGGAAAATCTCATCAGCACAGACTCAGTAATTTCGATTGTGATCGCATCGGCATTTAGCCCAAACAGATCAAGATAAGACCGAATTGTGCTACCAACCGCCGAACGTTCAATTTGGATGCCGGATATATTTATTGCAACGGGCGGCGGCCTGAAGCCCTGATCCCGCCATGTTTTTATCTGCTTGCAAACTGTAGCGATCACCCAATCGCCTAATGATACGATGAGCCCACTTTCCTCTGCTATCGGGATAAATTCGACCGGTGATATCGCTGAACCATCTGCACTTGTCCAACGCATCAAGGCTTCCATACCAACAAATTTTCCAGTCAGCAGGTCAACTTGTGGTTGCCATACTATCCTAAGTTCGTTTCTGAGCGCCGCTCCCCTAAGCGCTGAATTTAATGCGATGCGTCGCAACGCATGGCTGTGAAGTTCTGGGGAAAAATATTGATAACCATTTCGACCACGCTTTTTTGCCTCATACATGGCAACATCGGCATGCTTCATCAGCTCAGTCACATCTGCAGCATCATCTGGAAATATCGAGATGCCAATTGATCCGGAGACCACTAGTTCCGTATTCTTGGTCAGAAATGGTTGTGCGAGCTGCGCCACTATTTTTTCGGCTACCACCGCGACAAAATCACTATGCCCCAAATCAGGAATGATAAGGAGAAATTCGTCTCCACCAAGTCGACCGACAATATCGCATTTTCGAACCGATTCCCTAAGCCGATTGGCGACAAGATGAAGTATCTCATCACCCATGGGGTGGCCATATCGGTCATTGATATTTTTGAACAAATCCAGATCGACGAAAAGCAGCGCAAATTGGCCACCGATGCGCCCACATCGATCAATTTCGTTTTGGATCCGATCTAACATCATCTGCCGGTTAGGCAAACCTGTTAACGCATCAATATAAGCAAGTTGGTGGATCTTTTCCTTAGATGCAAACTCCGATGTAATATCAGAAAATATCTCGATGTAATGGATTGGCTCGCCATTCTCATTGGAAATGCGCGCGATGGAAAGTCGCTCCGGAAATATTTCCCCTGATTTCCGCTT
>CAISDR010000140.1 GCA_903884125.1 uncultured bacterium | reverse complement strand
CCCGGCCAAAGCGCTCGTGGAACTGGATCTGCGCCGGGGGGTGACCCAGCCGATCCCCATTGCGCTGCCCAATTTTACCGGAGCCGGTCCCCAGGAACAGCGTATCGGGACTGATATAGCCCGCGTGGTGGCGGCTGACCTGGAACGCTCGGGCCTGTTCAAGCCGATTGATCAGAATGCCTTTGTTCAAAAGCAGGTGGATGTGGACACACAGCCGCGTTTTGCCGACTGGCGGATTATCAATGCCCAGGCATTGGCCCATGGCCGGGCCTCGATCGAGTCCGATGGGCGGCTGAAGGTAGAATTCCGACTGTGGGATGTGTTTGGCGAAGTCCAGATGACCGGCAACCTGTATTACGCCACCCCGGATTCATGGCGGCGTGTTGCCCATATTGTGGCCGATGCGATCTATGAACGTGTGACCGGCGAGAGCGGGTATTTTGATACCCGCGTGGTGTTCGTGTCCGAAAGCGGTCCGCGTACCAACCGGGTCAAACGTCTGGCGATCATGGATCAGGACGGGGCCAATGTGCGCTATCTGACCGCTGGCCGCGAACTGGCGCTGACCCCGCGCTTTAATCCGGCATCCCAGGAAATAACCTATATGTCCTATCGTCAGGGCAAGCCCCGGGTCTATATCCTGAACCTTGAAACCGGCCAGCAGGAAATTGTCGGCGATTTCCCCGGCATGACCTTTGCCCCGCGTTTTTCACCCACGGGTGACCGGGTCATCATGAGCCTGGCGGTGAATGGCACCACCAATCTGTGGGCCATGGATCTGAAAACCCGCGCCACTCGCAGGCTGACGGATTCGAACGCGATTGATACCTCGCCTTCCTATTCGCCTGATGGCCAGCAGATCACATTTGCGTCTGACCGTGGGGGCACCCAGCAGATCTATGTGATGAATGCCGATGGCAGCTCGGTTAAACGGATCAGCTTTGCCGAAGGCCGATATGCCACACCCGTCTGGTCGCCGCGTGGCGATCTGATCGCCTTTACCCGATACGCCCATAAAGGCGTGTTTGCGATCGGGGTCATCCGCCCGGATGGTACCGGCGAGCGGATCCTGACCGAGAGCTTTCAGGACGAAGGTCCGACGTGGTCACCCAATGGCCGGGTTGTCATGTTCTTTCGGCAATCCCGCTATGACAGCCAGGGGCGCGCAACCACGCGTTTGTGGTCAGTTGACCTTACCGGACAGAACGAACGCGAGGTTGTAACCCCCGGGGATGCCTCTGATCCGGCCTGGTCACCACTGATCCGCTGATGTTTGGGCGCCGGATCGTGGCAAATTGGACGAAAATGCCAAATTGTTGAGCAGATTCGGGCGGTTTTGCACGGCTAAGCCTTGATACTGAGACACTTTCAGTTTACTTATCCGCACATCGCGACATTGCCGTCATTGTGGCCTCAATACCACATGATTGTGATTAACCGCGTCAAGGGCTTGACTCTGCGAGCGTTTAGCGCGAAAGGGCCGGGCTTGGTTGATGGATGTTGTGATTCGGACGGTGTTTCTACCTGACCTTTTGCAATATCCATTTATGTTTGGGCAGATCGAAAGCTGAGCTTAGGAGAATTTTCATGCACATCAATTCGTTGAATTTCAAGCTGATGGGCGCCGCTGCGGCGCTTCTGTTGGTAGCCGCCTGCGAAACCCCGGCCGAAAAGTCGAGCAGTGCTGCTGCCCCGACCGCGACCGCTGCGGCCCCTGCGGCCAAGAAGACCATCGTTCCCGGCTCTGCCGAGGACTTCAAGGTGAACGTGGGCGACACCGCCCTGTTTGACTTTGACAAGTCCAGCATCCGCGCCGACGCCGCTGCCGCCCTGAAGAAGCAGGCTGCCTGGTTGCAGTCCTATCCCAAGGCGACCCTGACCATTGAAGGTCATGCGGACGAACGCGGCACCCGCGAATACAACATTGCCCTTGGCGAAAAGCGTGCAAACGCGTCCAAGGAATTCCTTGTCTCGCTGGGCGTGGACGGCAGCCGCCTGTCGACGATCAGCTATGGCAAGGAACGCCCGACCTGCACGTCATCTGACGAGTCCTGCTTCCAGCAGAACCGTCGTACGCTGTCGGTTGTTCAGAACGCTGGTTCGTAGGATCGTCCGCTCTTAACTGAGCAGACGAGACGCTCGCTTCGATCTTAGACGTCCGGCAGGTTCCGCCTGCCGGACGTTCAAGCCTTTGAGGCGGACGTTGCAACCGGTGCAAGACGCGACAATCTTAAAGCGCCGGTTGAAATTCTAGGCTAGCCTGTCCCCTAAGACAGGCTTTCGCCATTTCTGGGCCACAATTTAATCATTTCATATCGGCGGTCAGTCATGTTGGCTGGTGATCGGTGCTGGGCTGTATCCCAATCTCTTTGGGTTGTATCATCTTTGGGAAATGATTCCCCTTTCACCTGTGCGGACCGGTTCGGGAACGCGCGCAAAATTGTGAAACGCTGCATGACCCGTTTGGTTTCAAAATCGCAACGCCATTCGCCCTCCGTTTCAGTTAAGCTGATCCTGGTCCAATTGGCATTTTTCGGCGTGATGGCGATCACACAATTGCCGAATGTCGCTGTTGCGCAATCCGACATGAGTCAGGTCCTGCAGCGCATTGACCGGCTGGAACGCGACCTGCGGGACCTGCGCGGTCAGGTCTATCGTGGCGGGTCATCGGGTACGGGGACAGCGCCGGTTACCACCGGAAACCCCGAATACATGATGCAGCGCGCCGACCAGCTGGAGGATGAAATCCGCAAGTTGACCGGCAAAATGGAAGAAATGCAGTTTGTGCTCGACCAGAACGCGGCCCGGGTTGAGCGTCTGGCCAATGATCTGGATTTCCGCCTGAAGGCGGTTGAAGGCGGCAAAAGTCCAGCTCAGTCACCGCCCAATGCACTGGCGGTCCCAACCGGCGATCCTTCAAGGCAGGGGGTTGGCGCTGCCAGCGCCGCCGGTGATCCGTTCCGGTCACCACCGGCAGGCGTCATGGGCACCATTCCAGGCGGTGCACCATCGGCGCTGCCGCCTGCGGCACCATCTGCTGCACCGGCTACAGCACCGGCCACCGCCCTGCCCGGCGGCAGTCCGGAAGAACAGTATAAATATGCCTTTGGCCTGATGCGGCAGAGTGATTTTGCCGGTGCGGAAACCGCCTTTAGGGAATTCATTGCGCGCAATCCCAAAAGCGATCTGGCGGGCAATGCGGATTACTGGCTGGGCGAAAGCTTCTATGTGCGGGGAAATTATCAGGCAGCCGCGGCTGCCTATCTGGACACGGTGCAAAATTACGGCAATGGCGCAAAAGGGCCGGATGCACTGTTGAAGCTGGGCATGTCGCTGGCCCTGCTAAATCAGAAGGCCGATGCCTGCCAGACGCTAAAGGCACTGCCCGGGAAATATCCCAAAGCCGAAGCAGGCCTGAAGGAACGCGCAAAGCTGGAGGCACAGCGCGCCAAGTGCGGCTGAAATGGGCCGGCATCCGCCAGATGACAAGGCCAGCGGTCCATGGACTGATGCAGCGCTGCTGGCGGAACTGGACCGAAATCTCGGCGATCTGAAAGCCGATAGCAAATTTGCAATTGCCGTATCAGGTGGCGGTGACAGCACCGCCCTGATGCACCTTGTAGCGGAATGGGCCAGCGCGCGGGCCCGGCCTGCACCGATGGTTCTGACCGTTGATCACGGGGCCCGCGCCAATGCGATTGCCGAATGCCGCAATGTTGTGGCACAGGCCAGAAAGATCGGCCTGAAGGCCCGCATTTTACGCAACCCCGGCTGGCCCGTGCCCCGGTCCAACCGACAGGCTGCCTATCGGCAATTGCGCTATCACCTGCTTGGGCAGGCCTGTCGCAAACACGCGACCACGCATCTTTGCCTGGGTCATAATCTGGATGATCAGGCAGAAACATTCCTGTTGCGTCTGGCACGTGGTTCGGGCGTAGACGGTCTGGCAGCCATGACTGTGTGCCGGGATGATCAGCCTGTGCTGTTGCGCCCGCTTCTGGACGTGCCACGGGCGGCACTGCGCGCATATCTGATCCGGCATGGGCATACCTTTGTGGATGATCCCAGTAATGATGATCCGACCCATGCCCGGGTCCGGATCCGCAAGGCGCATGATCAGCTAGATCGACTGGGCCTTACCGCCCAGCGTCTGGCCCTTGCCGCAAAGGCTATGGCACGCGCCTCACATGCACTGAAGGCACAGGCAAGAGATCTGGCGATTGAAATGGTCATGCCTGCCCCCGATGGTTCGGTTTACCTGAACTATCGCGAACTGGCCGTAGCGCCAGAGGAACTGCGCCTGAGAGTGCTGGCACTGATCGTGTCTTACATGGCAGGCGGTGCACCAACCCGTCTGACCCGACTTGAACAATTGTGGCGCGATGTCGAATGCGGCCGGGCGGCAACGGGTGTTACCCTGGGCGGATGCCGCTGGTTTTGCACAGAACGGCATGTCCATGTGATCCGCGAACTGGCAGCCATTGCACCGCCTGTCCGGCTGATCCCGGGCCAGACCATCATTTTTGATCACCGTTTTGAGGTATGCCTTGGTGCCAAAGGGCCGAAGGATCTGGCCATCGGCGCCCTGGGGTCTGCAAATTGGGCAAAGTTCCGAAAAGAGCCATGGGCAAAGAACTTGGCCCCACGGGTTGGCCCCACCCTGCCCACCATCTATCGCCTGAAGGCTGGCAAAATCTGTACCGATTTACCGCCCTTGACCATGCCGCTGGAACATTTCGCCGATCAAAAAATAAATCGGATCAATAGTTTGTCCGTATCACTCAAGGTATTTGACGCATACCCGGGTGCATGGTCAGATAAGGGCGATGGTACAGAGGTCTAGAAATCGAATTTTGACAGTTTTGTCGCGGCTTGCACGCTTGTTTCACATCGTATCGTAATTAGATATGATGGGAGACAGGCTGGACCTGTGTCCTCTTATTCTTGGCCGTCCGTCATAATCGAAATTAAATGACGGCCGGCGGTTTCAAACTGGGTCGGATAGCGGGCAAAGCCCTTGGTCTGTGACCTTAGACAATTTGTCCGGAAAGGTTGGATATTGTGAACAATCTCCGCAATGTCGTGCTCTGGGTTGTAATTTTGCTGCTGCTGTTTGCGCTGTTCAACCTGTTCCAAAGCCCGAGCCGACACACGGTTTCATCCTCGGTACCTTATTCCCAGTTCATTTCCGAAGTGGAAACGGGCGCTGTGCGCGATGTGCTGATTCAGGGTGACAATATTTCCGGGCATTTCGGCGATGGCCGCGCATTCACCACCTATGCCCCGCGCGATCCGACGCTGGTCCCCAAGCTTCAGGAAAAGAACGTCGCCATTTCCGCAGCCCCCCAGGAAGATGGCGGCCAGTCAATTTTCCAGATTCTGCTGGGCTGGTTCCCCATGCTGCTGCTGATCGGGGTATGGGTTTTCTTTATGCGCCAGATGCAGGCCGGTGGCGGCAAGGCGATGGGCTTTGGCAAATCCAAGGCGCGGCTGTTAACGGAACGACAGGGGCGCGTGACCTTTGAAGACGTGGCCGGCATTACCGAGGCCAAGGAAGAATTACAGGAAATTGTCGAATTCCTGAAAGACCCCCAAAAATTTCAGCGCCTGGGCGGACGCATTCCCAAAGGCGCATTGCTGGTTGGCCCCCCGGGTACCGGCAAGACACTTCTGGCGCGCGCCATTGCGGGCGAGGCCAATGTACCGTTTTTCACCATTTCGGGTTCGGACTTTGTTGAAATGTTTGTAGGCGTCGGTGCAAGCCGCGTGCGCGACATGTTCGAACAGGCAAAGAAGAATGCACCCTGCATCATCTTCATCGACGAAATCGATGCGGTCGGCCGTCATCGCGGTGCCGGTCTTGGCGGTGGCAATGACGAGCGCGAACAGACGCTGAACCAGCTTCTGGTCGAGATGGATGGTTTCGAAGCCAATGAAGGCGTGATCCTGATTGCGGCCACCAACCGTCCGGACGTTCTGGACCCCGCACTGCTGCGTCCGGGTCGCTTTGACCGTCAGGTCGTTGTGCCCAATCCCGACATTGCCGGTCGTGAACAGATTCTGAAAGTGCATATCCGCAAGGTGCCGGCTGCACCCGATGTAGAACCACGCACCATTGCGCGCGGCACACCCGGTTTTTCAGGTGCCGACCTTGCCAATCTGGTCAATGAGGCAGCGCTGCTGGCCGCACGACGCGGCAAGCGGCTGGTGTCCATGTCGGAATTCGAAGCCGCCAAGGACCGCGTTATGATGGGTGCCGAGCGGCGCACCATGGTCATGTCCGAGGAAGAAAAGCGCCTGACCGCCTATCACGAAGCCGGTCATGCGATTGTGGCCTTAAACCAGCCGCCATCAGACCCGATCCACAAGGCCACCATCATCCCGCGCGGTCGTGCGCTGGGCATGGTGATGCGCCTGCCGGAACGCGATCAGCTTTCCATCACACGCCAGAAATTACTGGCGGATATTGCGGTCGCCATGGGTGGCCGTCTGGCCGAAGAAATCATCTTTGGGCATGATATGGTCACCTCCGGTGCCTCGTCAGATATTGAACAGGCAACCCGCATGGCGCGCCTGATGGTCACCCGCTTTGGCATGTCAGACCTGTTGGGGCCACTGGCCTATTCTGAAAATGAATCAGAGGTGTTCCTGGGCCATTCCGTCACCCGTCAGCAGAATATTTCGGAATCAACCTCGCGCGATATCGATAATGAAATCCGGCGGATTGTGGACGACAGCTATCAGGTCGCGCGCAAGATACTGAACGACAAGGTTGATGATCTGCATGCACTGGCCAAAGGTCTTCTGGAATATGAAACCCTGAGCGGTGATGAGATCAAGGCGTTGCTGCGCGGTGAACCACCCGTCCGCGATCTGGGCGAACCCGTTGTCGAAGGTGCGCCACCACCCTCAGCCGTTCCCACCAGCGGCCGCGAACGCCCCAAAGGCCCATCACCCGACGGGCTGGCTCCGCAACCTGCAGGCTGAACCGTTCCGCTTTCAGATAAACCTATCTGAAAGCGGAATCAGGCCCGCTCCAGGCATTAGCTAAATCTGCACCAGCACCGGTGCCGAAAATATATCGGTCCGGTCGCACCAGCACCGACGCGGCATTGTGGCGGTCAAGCCAGTGGGCAAGGTCGCGCTGATAGGGGCGCAGGTTTTCATCATTCAGGCTAATCACGCGCAACCCAACATCCGTTGAGCAGACACCATCGTCGCGCATGATCAGCCAGGCACCATCGCCCATCACGTCATCCAGTCGCATGACCGCGCCATCATCCCTTGCACTGGGTTGCGGGAAATAGGTCCCTGCGGCCGCGGTCCCCTTCAGGATAAATCCATCATCAATCGGCGGATATTCTGGCGCAGGCGGCGGCCCGCTACCCGACCGGCGCGCGGCCAGCATCATCTGATCACGCTGTTTAGCTGAAACCGGATCAAGAATGCAGACCGTGCGCCCCATCATCAAAGCCAGATTGATGATGCCACGCACATTGGGTTCACGTTCGGGCTGATAGGTATCCAACAGGGCGTCCATTGCCTGATGGGGAAGGATCGCCGACAGCTTCCTAGCGATATTCGCCGCATCACGCAGTCCCGAACACAGACCCTGACCGGCAAAGGGTGGCATCTGATGTGCCGCATCGCCTGCCAGCAGGATACGACCCTTACGCCAGTGCCTAGCGATCAGCGCATGAAACCGGTAGACCGCCATTCGTTCAATACTGACCGCACCTACAACATTCCAGGGTCGCAGCAATTCCGCCACAAACGATTCTGTCGCAACAGTTTCGGCTTGCTCGCCGGGTTTGAGCATGAACTCCCAGCGATGACGTCCATTACCCATCAGAACACAGGTGGTCGGGCGCGCAGGATCGCAGATTTGCAGATTGACCGATGGCAGTCGGCTTGCATCGTGAACAATAGTATCGACCACCAGCCATGGTTCATCAAATTCCAGATCATGAACGCCGATCTGCGCCAAGGTCCGCACCGTTGATCGCGCACCGTCACACCCGATGAGATATTTTGCCCGACAGATCTTTTCGCCATCACTGGTGGAAAAACGGCCTTCAACACTGTCGGATTCTTCAGTGAAATCTTCCAGCGTCCAGCCGGACTTAAGCGCTGCCATGTCACATCCAGCCAACGCCTTGCGCAGGCTTGCCTCAAGCGATGGCTGATGGATCATGTTTGATGCTGGCCA
The DNA here is from genome assembly GCA_903884125.1 of uncultured bacterium. Lineage (GTDB taxonomy): Bacteria > Pseudomonadota > Alphaproteobacteria > CAISDR01 > CAISDR01 > CAISDR01. Next base: position 8,999 of record CAISDR010000140.1, on the reverse strand, counting down.
GCCAGACGGGCTGGACCCGTCGCCAAATTCAAACCGCATCAGAACTTCGCCGCTGGCACTCAGGAAATCATAGCGGGTTGAGACCCTGGATGTGGCCATGATTTCATCTGCAAGTCCCAGTGACTGAAACAGGCGCATGATTTCGTGATCCACATGGGCAGCACGCGGCAGCGGGTAAATCTCCGTTGCCTTTTCTGTCACAATCACCCGGACGCCTTTACGACCCAGCATAAGGGCTAGCGCAATGCCCACCGGCCCGCCGCCAATGATCAGCACATCGCAGTCGTGACCATCAGCCATCGCCTATACCTCGGCCGCCAGAAGATTTTTAATGCTTCCCAGTTTTTCAATGGTGCAGGTCACCACATCGCCGGGCTTTAAAAACTGACGCGGATCCATGGCAGCGCCAACACCACCGGGCGTTCCGGTAAAGATCAGGTCGCCCGGCTCCAGCGTCATGGCCTGAGACAGATGTTCGACCTGTTCAAAAATATTGAACACCAGCTGTCTTGTGCTGGAATGCTGGCGCAGCTGATCATTGACCTGACAGGATATTGTCAGATCATGCGGATCGGCCAGTTCGTCACTGGTTGTGATCCATGGACCGATGGGCGCATGGGTATCGAATGATTTTCCCAATGTCCATTGCGGCGTACGATGTTGCCAGAATCGTTCGGTCACATCATTACCGACACAATATCCGAAGATATATCGGTGCGCGTCTTCCTTTGAAATATTCTTGGCGCGCGTGCCGATGATCGCCACCAGCTCAACCTCGTAATCCACAAAGGCTGAAACCTTTGGGATCAGAATGTTGTCATATGGCCCGTTGATGGACGTCTGGGCTTTGGTGAACCACACCTGATGGGCAGGCACATCCATTTTGCTTTCGGCAATATGGTCGGCATAGTTAAGACCGATGGCAAATATCTTGCCGGGCCGCAAAACCGGCGCCATCAGGATCACGCTGTTCAGTGGCTGACCCTGATCGGACTTAGCCAAACTGGTCAGGCTGGGTTTTTCTTCATCCCATCGTGAAATCAGATCGATCATCGTGCCGAAAAAGCCGGTTGGTATAATCCAGTCGTGACGGATAATGCCAAGTGCGGGTGCTGCCAGATCATTAGCTTTGTAAGTTGCAAGCTTCATGCTGCCTAACTCCCCTGCCCGATCATCATCGGATGTTGCGGCCCCCATTGAACACCCAACAGTTCCTGGAACGAATTGACATGCGCAGGATCGCTGGCTGCAAAAAGATCGCCATCGGTCCAGTGTTCAAGTTCATGGCCCCAGGGATCCAGCCAATAGTCGAAAATCTGGCTGCCAAGAATATGACGTCCAACTCCCCAGGTCGGTTTGCGTCCGGCATTTTTGAGATGGGTATGACCACGCATAAGATTATCGAAATCCGCTACTTCAAATGCGGCATGATTGAAACGGGGGGCATTGGGTGATTGCAGTAAAAACAGTGTATGATGGTCAGAGGGAATTTCTGACCGGTCACAACGCATGAACGCACCGATAGCTACGCCCGGTGCCATTTGGATTTCATCGCTGGTGATTAGTCCAAAGCGTTTCTTGTACCAGCCTTCCAGCACCCGAAAGTCGGATACTTCCAATACGCAATGACCAAGACGCATAACGGTTGCAGGACCCGGCTGAATGCGCACGCTTGTACGCAACCTTGGGGCATTATGGGCGGAATTGCGGATTGGTTCGAGCGGCAGCGTTTGCGGCGCGCTCAATGCCTGCCCCGCCACCACTTCAACCAGCCTGCCATCAGGATCGACAAGCCGTACAACCCTGCCACCACCCGGTGCATTGAAATCTTCAACCACTGCACCTTCTGCTTTTGCCAGAATTTCAAGATCGTCGACGGAGTTCGCCCGAAACCCCAATGCCAGAAATCCGGGTTCGCCAATCGTTGTTGCATGGGCAAAAGGGGCTATCCCGCAGCCACGCCCGTAGAGGACACCATTATTGTCCATAAAGGTTACAAGACCGAAATCTTCAAGAAACGATTTCATCTTTTCCAGATCAGGCGCTGCGAATCTGACGTGGGAGATGTCGGTGACCTTAATGTGCGCCATGTCTCCATCCGTGTCTTTATAAGTTGACCATTTGGTCAAGTTTGGATTAGACTTTGGTCCGCGTCAAGATAAAGGTCATCCGATTTGACAGAAAATCTGGACAATCCCCAGGCCCCTCGACGGGCACGCACACGACAGGCCTTACTGGCGGCAGGTGCCGAATTATTGTCCGCTCATTCGATTGATGCGTTGAGCGTGAATGACATTGTGGATGCCGCCGGTGTCGCCAAAGGCAGCTTTTTCAATCACTTCGAGGACAAGGATGCCTTTGCATCTGAAATCGCTGGTGCCATCCGACGTATGATCGAAAACCGTGTGCAATTGTCCAATGCGGAAATTTCAGATCCGCGACAGCGGGTGGCGCGTGGCATTTGTGTCTTTGTGCAGTTCGCCATGACCCAGCCAAAGCAGACACGCATCATGTTGCGCGGCCAGGAACGGGCAACCGCCAAAGATCACCCCCTGAACAAAGGCCTGCGCAAGGACATAGCCGCTGGCATCGCTCTTGGAAAATTCAGCGCCGGGGTCGAAGATGCGGGGTTCATCTTGCTGGTCGGACTGTGTTCGGCCCTTATGTTATCCGTGGTTAATGAACCCATGCGCGCTGATCGGATCACCGTGCTGGCTACAGACACCATCAGCCTGGGTCTGACTGGACTGGGTGTACCCGCAAGAACTGCCCGCAATATTGTGACTGGGGCTGTTAGAGCACTGGTCACAGGCTGATCAGAAATTGCTGCCGTCAAATTGTAATCTAGTTTGACGCACACGCCCCGCCGTCACACTGGGTTACCACACAACCGGCATTCGTCACGCCAGCGTCAAACCATCGCAAGATTTGGTGACTAAGGTCAGCCCGGTCAGGACACATGTCCTGTCTGATCTTTCTAATTCTGCCCCCCCTGATCGACCCCTGGCCGCTGAACACACCATCAGGTCGCCCCAAAAGGAGAAATGCCATGCGGAAAATTATTCTGGTTGTCCTTGCTGCTGCAACATTGCCAAGTTTTGCCCTGGCGGCGGAAATGGCAAGCCCAAACGCAGTCACCACATCGGGCGGTGAAGCACGCGATATATCGCTTATCGATGCCAAGCGGGCCGTACGCGAATTACTGACACTGGCGGATGAACACGGCCTTTATGTTGGCGAAGCGACACGAGCTGGCGGTGTGATCAAAGTCATGGTCAACAATGTGCAAGGTACGCCAGTGAAAAGTTTCAAAGTAGATGCGAAAACGGGTGAGGTTGTAAGCTAGGCGCTGGTTGCGCCGTTTATTCACCGCCCCGGACGCTGCCCATCCGCGCGTTCCCCAACCGCGCCATGGTCATGCGTCATAAGCCGACCCCGCACTGCCCTGCGGGGTCGGTAATTTTTGGCCCTAGGATCGGGTGAACCAGTATTGGGCCAAAAACAGTACACAGCCGACCAGGGCGCCAACCAGCGTACCCGAGACGCGGATATATTGCAGGTCCTTGGCCACCGATAATTCGATGCGATCGGTCAATGTATGGGCATCCCATGCCCGCACCACATCTGTGATGAAATGACCGATACCTTCGCGTAGCGGCACCAGCGCACCCATGGCCAGCGCCTTGAGCCGGCGGTTCAGGCGCGCACGCATCGGGACGTCATTTTCCAGTGCACCACCCAGCCCCTGAATCGAGCGCGCGACCAGTTCGGCAATTGAGCGATCAAAAGGTTCATCCCGATCATGCGTCATCATGGCCTTGATCGCATCCCAGGATTTTGCCAGCGTGGCCTGTGTACCCGGTTGCGCGAGCAAGCGGCGCTTCCATGCTTCAAATCCGACCTGGGTATCGGCATCATTTTCCAGCCGCCAGATCAGCGATTCAATTTCCATATCAAGTCGCAACCGGCTGGCCGATGTCGGGCGTTCCAATTCATCAAGAAGATTGCCAAGCCCGGTTGAGACCGCCTCTGCCAGTTTTTTGTCGACCACCCGTGGCACCCACCAGGATGAGTGCGCTGCGATTTCAGCTTTGATTGCTGGTTGGGACTGCGCCAGCAGATCCTGTCCGACCCGGGCCAGGGCAGCGATGATCGGCCCATGTTCACCGGCGTCCACCAGTCCACGCAATGTGCGCGCAGCAAACGGGCTAAGATCGGCACGGGCCGCATTTAATGCCAGCGCCTCACCTATGAACTGACGCAGTTCCCTGTCTTCAAGCGAATTCAGGATCACAGGCAGGCTGGCAGCGGCACGTTCACCGATGGCCTGTGCAATGATGGGACGCTTGAGCCAGTTCGCGATGGATCCTGCCATGTCAAGCTGTGACAGACGGGTGGACAACAGCGCGGGATCAAGAAAATTACGGGTCACAAAAATGCCCAACCCATCGGCAATGCGCTCTTTTGCCCGCGGTACAATCGCTGTGTGGGGAATGGGCAGGCCCATCGGCCGCCGAAAAAGGGCGGTGACGGCAAACCAGTCTGCCAATCCGCCAACAAGTGCTGCTTCAAGCCCCGCTATCGCCAGCTGCGAATAGAAACTATTGGGCAGATAAAGCCGGACAAGAACCAGTCCAATCGCCACCATTCCCAGCAGGCCGGTGGCCATCAATCGAAAATTACGGATTTCAGCCCGTCTCAGCCGGTCAGAATTATCAGCATCCGGCTGATGCGCGGGCAATGATTGTGGTTCGTTGGTCACGGTCGGCAGATCGCCTGAATGAATAAATCTTTCGCTTCGTATCGCGCACGGGTCTGGACCAGGGGTTCCACTTGAACCGCCATATGAAAGGCATTGGCATGCACGATATTTTCTGCATCCGTCATAATGCCCACATGCCCCTTCCAGAAGATCAGATCACCACGGGCGACTGGTTCGGCACCGGCTGAAAATGTAGCCTGCTGCTGGTCGGCATCGCGTGGGCATTTTATGCCGGCCGCTGCCAGCACGGTCTGCACCAGTCCGGAACAATCACACCCGAATGCCGTGCGCCCACCCCACAGATAGGGTGTTTCCAAAAAGCGCAGGGCAAGTCCCGCGTAATCGGGGACTGATTGATCCAACGGGCCCAGGTGATGTGTTGAAATCCACCCCAGATAAGGCACAAAAACATAACCATCCCGTGCGTCGCTGACGCAGACTTGGGTGCCAAGCGCCAGCGCCCCCTCGATGGGCAGTTTCAGATCAGGTCCAGGAAAAACAAAAGCGCGCGGTGCGATAATTTTATGTGTGGGGGCAGGCCCCGGTGGCACCAGCGCCACGGCGGCCACATAACCCACATAACCATCCGCCAGTGCCTGCCCCCAGGCCCAGCCTTCGCGGATTTCGAAAACTTCGATGGCTTCACCAAACAGCATTTCGCTGGCAAGCGATGCGGCAGGGCTGGGCCCCGTGCGCAGGGGCGTGCGGTCCACCGCCACTGCCATCATTTCACCATCGGCATAGCGCAATGCCTGATGCGTTGCAGACAGGCGGCGGGCGGCAAGATCAGGCCGCGCCGGAACAAGTCGAAGGTCGCTCACTGTCCGTACCGTTTGGCAATGACCGCATAAAGCGCACGAATGGCCTGTGCCTCGCCACCATAAGGTTTGGCCGGACGCGCTTCCGGCGACCAGGCAAAAATATCAGCATGCAGCCACGATTTTGTCTGACCGACAAATTTCTGCAGGAATAAAGCTGCGATGATTGATCCAGCCAGACCGCCATCACTGGTACTTTTGATATCGGCAATGCGCGAGTCCAGTCCCTTGGCATAGGTGCCAACCAGCGGCATACGCCAGACAGGATCGTGCTGGGTGACTGATGCTTGTGCAAGCTCGGCTGCCAGCTGATCATCATCTGTATAAAATGGTGGCACATCTGCCCCCAGTGCCACACGCGCAGCGCCGGTCAGGGTTGCCAGATCAATCAGCAGTTCCGGTGCGTCGCTATCGGCTTCCGCCAGCGCATCGGCCAGAATCAGACGCCCTTCCGCATCGGTATTGCCGATTTCAACGGTCAGGCCCTTGCGGCTTTTGAATATATCCGAGGTGCGAAAGGCATTGCCTGCAATATTGTTTTCAACAATCGGGATCAATACCCTAAGCCGCAGGTGAAGCCCCGCATCCATGATCATTGCAGCAAGGCCCAAGATATTGGCTGCACCGCCCATATCCTTTTTCATCAGCGCCATGCCCGATGAAGGTTTGATATCCAGCCCGCCGGTATCAAAACAAACGCCCTTACCCACCAGCGTGACTTTGGGCGCGTGTGCGTCGCCCCACGTGAAATCTACCAGGCAGGGTGGTCGTGTACTGGCACGCCCCACGGCGTGGATCAGGGGATAGTTTGATGCCAAAAGATCATCGCCGGTAATCAAGCTGAATTGCGCACCAAATTTTTGGGCAACACCAATGGCTGCATCGGCCAATTGGCTAGGTCCCATATCTTCGCATGGCGTGTTGATCAGATCCCGAACCAGCTCCACAGCGTCCAATTGACGGCGCACTTGAACCATGTCGGCACCAGTGGGCGCAATAAGCCGTACGCTATTGGGCACTGGTTCGGTTTTATAGCGCGTGAATTCATAAGCCGACAGGCCAAATCCCAGAGCGGCAAAAGTGGCAGAATCTGAATCTTTCAGGTTCTGAATGTCATAGACGCCCGAGGGTGCATCACGCACCAATGCGCCATAGGTGAACGGACTGGGCTTTGGTGCCGTGCCCAGACCAACCAGCACACAAGCGATGGCTCCATTTGCATCCGGCACAATCAGAACTCGGCCGACCGTCGGCTTGAATCCGTTAACCCTGGCCCAGGTCAAAGCCCCGGACGGCACTTCGGACAGGTCGGCGCGAGAAACACCATAAACAGGTATCGCAGCAGGATCGGCAATCAAAAATGGGTCAGTCACGGGGCGTCCTATTTCCTTTTCAGCACGGCAACATCCATTCTAGTCGGACCACGCCCAAGGTGCTAGAGACGTCAGTTCTCATATGGGGGCGCTGCAGGAAAGGATCAATCCATGTCAGGTAACAATTCGGGCCGGATGCTTTATATTGGCGACAGGGACATATCGAGCTGGTCGCTACGACCATTTATGGCGCTACGCCATGCCGGAATTGCATTTGATACAACCGTCATCCGCCTGCGCCAGCATGATACAAAGGCCCGGATCCTGAAAGTTTCGCCCAATGGCAAAGTGCCCTGCTTTGTGGATCACGGCTTCGTTTTGCCGGATTCGCTGGCGATCTGCGAATATGCGGCAGACCTGGCACCTCAGGCAAAACTCTGGCCCGATGATATTCTTGACCGTGCCGCAGCACGCGCCATTTCATGCGAAATGCATTCGGGCTTTGCCCCCATGCGTCAGGCAATGTCGATGGATATCACTGCTACCCTCCCACCGGTCGCGGGCACCAATCCCGATGTGGATGCTGATGTAGCGCGCGTCATCAAAATCTGGACCACCGCGCTGGATGCACATACCGGCCCCTATCTGTTTGGCCATTTTACCATTGCCGATGCCATGTATGCCCCGGTGGTGTCACGGTTTAGAACCTATGGTGTAAACCCGGGCGGCAAAGCACAGACGTATATGGACACAATCTGGGCGCATCCGGCCATGATTGAATGGGTTGACGCTGCCAGGGGTGAGTGACCTGCCATTCAGCGGCCTAGCCAGTACAATAAAATGTTTCATGCGCTATCGCTGCAATATTTAATTTACAGTCAATTTAAAGCCGCGCGATTCCACGAACTGCACAATCTCGCGTGCCCTGCTTTCCCAGGTATGGTGCGCGAGTGCTATTTCGCGTGCCTTTTTCAAACGATCATATATCCCTTTGCCTGATTTGATTTCCCAAATTGCTGCCCTCAAACTGGCTGCGTCATTGTAATACCAGATAGTGTCGCCAAAGGCGTCCCGCAAAAATTTTGTTGGTGTCGATATTATTGGACAACCAGTCATCGCAGCTTCGAGAACCCGCTCTGAACAGGCATAAATAGGCGTCATCGAATTCACGATGTAACAAGCCCGCGGCAGCAATTTTTGCACTTCAGCATTTGGAACAGAGCCAAGAAATCGACACTTGCCCGGGACCCGCTGCAACGCATCCCAGCCAATGCCGCAGACAATCGCTTCATGAGAGGCAACCAGATCGGCAACCGTTTCCATGCGGGCTGAAAAATACATTGCATAATCCAGTTCACGCAGCAGCCGCTTATAGTCAAACCCACCGCCGAAATCTGTGTCGATAGGAATTATTTCGAAAGGCGAAATCGTGTGGTCGCTTAGACATATCTGGCGCATCCGACGAAGTTCATTGGCAACAGGCTCTGGCCATGACTCCCAAAGCCGATCATAGAAGTCCGGCGACGGTGCCACTTCTGTCATATCCGGATGTGGCGCGATATTGCCGATAAATAATCCTACCCGGGTCCTGCCACCGGTTGAAAATTTGTAATCTGGCGATACACCTTGCGGCAGTGTCAGGAAGTGACCCCGATTGCCCAATATGGCTGGTGCGGCAGCGGTGAACCTTGCGCTGGTAAAACTAATAAAGGCATCCGGGAAGTGATCCAGCAATTCCGAGAACCCGATGGAGCCGAATGCCGGATTGTCAAATCCGAAGAAAAAATAGGGTATGCGTCTTTGCGTACAATATTCACCGATTTGAAACAGGATTGAACAGTAAAGTCCGACGGCTAGAATAAGGAAAACATTTCCCGCATCCAGATCCGCAAGGAAAAGCCGTGTGCTTTGTTCATGATCAAAATCAACGCGCCTTACGTCAAGTCCAAGCTTGCGAAACCCGTGTGCCAGCTCATCGGCCAACCGATGAATAGTTCCCTGAACAGTTGGGCGATGCAAAATATAAATAGTTCCAGGCATTGGATCTCAATATTCCTTGGGTCTTACAATTTCAGTTAGGTCAATTCACGTTGCATTTCAAGAATT
>CAISDR010000139.1 GCA_903884125.1 uncultured bacterium | reverse complement strand
GCCTGACCAGGCTTATGTACATTCGGTATCCACCCCCGAAGGCGTGCAGTTGCAATATGCATTTAGCAAAATCAATGACTTAGCCTTACGCAGACGCGTCGTTCAACTGGTCCAGTCGATCGCTGATCATGGGCGGCTTGGCTAGATCAGTGGGCAGGGATGCCTTAGATTTAATACTTTAATTTGCTGTGAAATTAATGTTGGCAATTATTCAGGCGGTTGACCCGAACCCGAACCTCTGCGACAAACGCCAGCTTTTGAGCGATAGCGAGTGACTCGGAGGATATACCGTGGCCCGTCAGGATTACCTTTTCACGTCGGAATCAGTGTCCGATGGACATCCGGATAAAATCTGCGACCAGATTTCAGATTCAATCCTGGATGCATTTCTGGCCCAGGATCCCAATTCCCGTGTTGCCCTTGAAACCTTGTGCACCACAAATCTGATCGTGCTGGCCGGTGAGGTCCGCGGGCCGGATATCACCAAGCGCGACATGTGCGAAATCGCCCGCATGGCGGTGAAGAAAATCGGTTACGAGCAGGATGGTTTCCATTGGGCCAATGCCAATGTGCAATGCCATGTGCACAGCCAGTCTGCGGATATTGCCCAGGGCGTCGATTCGGCTGGCAACAAGGATGAAGGCGCTGGCGATCAAGGCATCATGTTTGGCTATGCCTGCCGCGAAACGCCGGGCCTGATGCCTGCGCCGATTTTCTATGCCCATGAAATTCTGCGTGGCATTTCCCTGGCACGCCAGGCAGGCACGGAAAAGCGCCTTTTGCCCGATGCAAAAAGTCAGGTCACCTTGCGTTATGCCAATGGCAAGCCAGTGGGCGCCACATCCATTGTGGTATCAAGCCAGCATGTGGATGGCCTGAGCCAGGACGATGTGCGCGAAATCGTGCGGCCCTATGTGGCCCGTGTGATGCCCCAGGGATGGATGCCACCGGAATCGGAATTTTATGTCAACCCGACAGGCAAGTTTGTGATCGGTGGCCCTGATGGCGACGCGGGTCTTACCGGTCGCAAGATTATTGTTGATACATATGGTGGTGCAGCACCCCATGGTGGCGGTGCATTCTCGGGCAAGGATCCGACCAAGGTAGACCGGTCCGCCGCTTACGCCGCGCGCTATCTGGCGAAAAATGTGGTTGCAGCCAATCTGGCCGACAAGTGCACGATCCAGTTGTCCTATGCGATTGGCGTGTCCAAACCTTTGTCGATCTATGTGGATCTGCATGGCACGGGCCGCGCAGACGAAGGCCGTTTGGAAAAAGTGCTGTTTGAAATGGTCGACCTGTCGCCACGTGGCATTCGCACTCATTTGAACCTTAACCGGCCGATCTATTCGCGCACTGCCGCTTATGGACATTTCGGACGCGATCCTGAAGCCGATGGTGGTTTCAGCTGGGAACGCACCGATCTGGTTGATGCACTTACCAAAGAATTTGCCTAATTCTTCCGATAGCGACAGTTCAACTCCGCCGCAGCGCACGCGACACAGGCTCTATGGTCGTCGGCTGGGTCACGCCCTGCGCGCGGGCCAGCAGGAACTTGTGGATATACGCCTGCCCAGGCTGATGGCATCGGACAACGGGCCGGTAACGTTTTCAAGCACGGTTGATCAATGGTGGATGGAAATCGGCTTTGGCGGAGGTGAACACCTCGCCGGTCAGATCCACAATAATCCTGATGTCGGGTTTATCGGCGCCGAACCATTTCTGAATGGTATGGCCAGTCTTTTGGCAAAAGTTCCTGATCAGGACGATCAGCGACTGATCCTGTGGGACAGGGACGCGCGTAATTTACTGCCGCGCATCGAAGCTGGCGCATTGTCGCGGCTGTTTTTGTTATTTCCCGATCCATGGCCCAAAAAGCGTCATCACAAGCGCCGGTTTGTAAGCCCGGAGACACTGGATGCAATCCACCGTGTGCTCAAACCCAATGGCGAATTTCGCGTGGCAACGGATATTGCAGATTACGCTGACTGGACCATGATCGAAATCGCGCGCCATGGCGGATTTACCTGGCCGGTTGAAAGTGCCGATGACTGGCGTGTCCAGCCAGCTGATCATGTGCAGACACGGTATGAAACCAAGGCCATGAATGCCGGGCGCAAGCCGGTCTATCTGCGCTTTTTCAGGAAATAAAAAGTGTCAGACACGCAAGCCGTTGTCATCACTGATGCGACGCCAGATGATTGCGATGCGATTGTCCGAATTCACACCGCAAGCTGGCGTTTTACCTATCGTGGCAGCCTGCGGGATGAATATCTTGATGGCGACATTGAAACAGCAAAATACGACCAATGGTCAAAACGTCTTGCGGTGCCCGCGATTAACCAAAAGATATTTGTTGCCAGAGGCAATAATACGGCGCTGGGCTTTGCCTGTCTTTATACCCATCACAATGCGGATAAAGGTCATCTGCTGGATGCCATCCACCTTGATCCGTCAGTCAAACGCGTGGGTATCGGATCAGCCCTTTTCAAAGCGGTGGTAGCGTATGCACGCACGATTCCACCTGCTGCGGGCCTGCACCTGTATGTGAACAAATCGAATAGTGGCGCCCATCGTTTTTATGACGCGCAGGGTGGGGTAATCATCGGCGCGTTCGACTGGCACGCGCCTGATGGATCAGTTGTGCCAAGGCTTATTTATGGCTGGCAGGCGGATTATCTATCCCACGCATCCGCGCGGTGATAGCGAAAACCCTTGTCCTTGATCCGGATATCACCAAGCAGCGTTGTTGCAACTATCGTATAGCCTTTCAACGGACAAGTCATGATAACTTCGCCCTGGGGTGCCAGCGCCATCTGATCCTTGTCCAGCCGAACCGGTTCAATACCGTTTTGTGAAATGGTCCTGCCGTTATAACTGACGGCACAATCTGATCGTGTTTGTTCCAGTGTCAGTTCCACCCGGTCAAAGCTGGGTACAATCGATGCCAGCACCGGACCGAACAGGGCTGATACCATGCCATCGGTCTGGGCCATCGAAATCAGCACGTCATTTTGTGTAAGTGGCTTTGGCGGTCGGGTCGGCCCGATAGTGAAACTTGGTTCCAGATAATTGGCATTCAGATTGCTTTCTATTGTCGGATTGGCGGCGGCCACATCCGGGCGGTCGGGCATCAGATATTGGCCCGTCACACTGGTTCTGATCGCAATGCGTTCGCTCTGATGGGTCACCCACAATTCAATCGGCGCACCATCACCGGAAAGTTCCACTTCCTCGCCCGCTTCTTCAACTGTGATCTGACCACGTGGCTGGTTGGGGCCTTTGGATTTCAAGATCGGCGCACAGACAATACGGTCATAGCGCGCCTCGACCTTGGCACAGCGGTTCTGCCGCCGCAGCAGATCATAAAATTTTGGTGCATCCTGCTGGGGTCGGTCATTGGCAGGCTTGATCGTCCGGATGGTGCAGGTTGCAGACACAATTGGATTTTCGCGGTCATAGATCGGCTTGAGTGACAATCGCGCGGCAGCACCGGCCCTGGCCGGTATTCGGGACTGATCACCATCCTTATAGGTCAGCACCAATTCGCAAACATCCTTTTCCGGCTCAAACGTCACATCAAGATTTCTGACAGATGGGATGAATCCTTTGACCAGAAAAGCTGCACCCCCCAGCGCCTGATCCACCAGCAGCCGGGCAAACTGATCCATCTGTCCGGCCGCTTTGGCAAACCGGTCATAGTGAAAGGGCAGGCCATCTGTGCGCATGATGATGTCAGTTTCAAGCCGGATTGGACCGGCAGGGTCATCTGTTTCTGCCATTGCCAAGCGGCCGTCGTCAGGTCCCAATTCGGGCAGGCTGAACCGCCCGAAACGGTCAACAGGCAGGTCATGGCGCGTGCCATTCACATTCAGCCAGTAGCGGGCACCGGATGAAAAACCGGGACCGCTTTTGATCAGAAACCGTGCCTCGATAAGGTCAAAGCGCTGCGCCACCTTGCGCCACAAGTCCTGGGATTCGACAATTTCCCGATAGCTCAGTGGGGCATCGGCCCGGGCGGGCAGGGGCAGGCCCGCCAGCAAAACCAGCATGAAGTAAAACAGGTGATGGAATGGCCATGATGTGGGGGATATACCTAGGGACACAAACCAACTCCCATTTTACTTGCCTCATGCCCCCATTTACGCCTATATAGCCACGTCAGTTTGGTCGCTTCCACCGAAAAACAGGGTGAAAGCCGCCGATTGACCGGTGGGCCTCGGGCCCACTTTTTTGTGGGCAAACGGTACCGCTGGCCTGGGGCGGACCAAATGAATCAGGGCAATTTGCCAATATGGCCAATGATTTGGCGCAAATGATCCACGATATGATCGCCCCCAGCATCACCGCTTTGGGCTATGAAGTGGTGCGTGTCAAATTGATGGGCAATAAAAAGCCTGTGCTGCAGATCATGGCGGAACGCCCGGATGGGTCCATGAGTGTCGAGGATTGCGAGGTTATATCGCGCACCGTCTCGGCCCTGCTGGATGTGGAAGACCCCATTCACGAAGAATATTCGCTTGAAGTGTCATCACCGGGCATTGATCGCCCGCTGACCCGGCTCGAGGATTTTGAACGCTTTCGCGGCTTTGAAGCGCGGATCGATTTGAAAGACCCGGTCGAGGGGCGCAAACGTTTTACCGGCCGCCTGGATGGCGTTGAAGACGGTGAAGTGCGCATTGAAACCAAACAGCACGGTGTCCTGGGGCTGACCTTTGACTCCGTTTCAGAAGCCAAACTGGTTCTGACCCAAGAATTGATTGATGAGACCATGGCCCGGCGCGGCATCAAACCGCAAACCGAGCCGGACAGTTTCATCGACCATGCCCATGACGACTAGCAATACCCACGGAGGACGGCCATGGCCGTAAGTGCCAATCGACTTGAACTGTTGCAGATTGCCGACGCGGTTGCCCGCGAAAAGGTGATTGAACGCGATGTGGTGATCGAGGCGATGGAAGACGCCATTCAGAAAGCCGCGCGCTCGCGTTATGGCTCTGAAAACGAAATCCGTGCCGAGATTGATCGCAAGACCGGGGAAATCCGGCTGGCGCGCCTGCTCGAAGTTGCCGATGAAGTCGAAAGCGACGCCCGCCAGATTTCGCTGGTGGATGCCAAGGTACGCAATCCGGCAGCCGAAATCGGTGACTTTATCTCCGAAGCCCTGCCGCCGATGGATTTCGGGCGTATCGCTGCACAGACGGCCAAGCAGGTCATCGTGCAGAAAGTGCGCGATGCCGAACGCGAACGTCAGTATCAGGAATACAAAGACCGCATCGGCGAAATCGTTCATGGCGTGGTCAAGCGCGTGGAATATGGCAATGTGGTTGTCGATCTGGGCCGGGCCGAAGGCATTGTGCGGCGCGACGAATTGCTGCCGCGTGAAAGCTTCCGCAACGGCGACCGTGTGCGCGCCTATATCTATGATGTGCGGCGCGAATTGCGCGGCCCCCAGATTTTCCTGAGCCGGACACATCCGCAGTTCATGGCGAAGCTGTTCGCCCAGGAAGTACCGGAAATTTACGATGGCATCATCGAAATAAAGGCTGTGGCCCGCGATCCGGGTTCACGTGCCAAGATCGCGGTGATCAGCCGTGACAGCTCGATTGATCCGGTCGGTGCCTGCGTTGGTATGCGCGGCAGCCGCGTGCAGGCGGTCGTGGCCGAATTACAGGGTGAAAAAATCGATATCATTCAATGGTCGCCCGATAACGCGACCTTTATCGTGAATGCTTTGGCCCCGGCTGAAGTGGTCAAGGTGGTGCTGGACGAAGATGCTGAACGCATCGAAGTCGTGGTGCCCGATGATCAATTGTCACTGGCGATTGGCCGTCGCGGCCAGAACGTCCGTCTGGCCTCGCAACTGACCAGCTGGGATATTGATATCCTGACCGAGGCTGAAGAAAGCGAACGTCGCCAGGCCGAATTCAAGAGCCGTACGGAACTGTTCCAGAACGCCCTTGATGTGGACGAGATGATCGCCCAGCTTTTGACATCCGAAGGCTTCCGTACAGTCGAAGACATTGCCTATGTGGCATTGGATGAACTGGCCGAGGTTGAAGGCTTTGACGCCGATACCGCCAGCGAACTGCAACTGCGTGCACGGGACTATCTGGCGGAGATGAATGCCGCCCTGAATGCCCGTCGGGTTGAACTGGGTGTGACGGATGATCTGGCGGAAGTGGCCGGTCTTAATCCGAAGATGCTGGTGGCCCTTGGTGAAAAAGGCATCAAGACCCGCGATGACTTTGCTGATCTGTCCACCGATGAACTGATCGGCGGCACGGATACGGTGGGCGGCGAACGGGTCAAGATCGAAGGTGTGCTGGATGGCTTTGATCTCGACCGTGAAACGGCCGAGGCGATGATCATGGCAGCCCGCGCCCATTGGTTCGCCGATGAGCCCGCCGAGCCTGTCGAGGAGTAAGGCCACGTCAGCAATGACGCCAGAGACGGATTCTGATCCTGATCCTGATCTGGCATCGGATCAGGATCAGCCGGAATCGGGTCCCGAACGTCGCTGCATCGTGACGGGCGAGGTTGGACCCAAGGAACGGATGGTCCGTTTTGTGTTAAGCCCCGAGCGGGTTGTGGTGCCTGATGTGGCAGCGGTGCTGCCGGGGCGCGGACTTTGGGTGACGGCCAGTCAGGACATCCTGATGCGCGCGATGGCCAAAGGCCAGTTTGCCCGCGCGGCACGTGGCAAGGTCACGGTCCCGCCTGATCTGGCGGACCTGACCGAGCGGCTTTTAGCCGCTAGGGCCTTGCAGACGCTGGGGCTG
Organism: uncultured bacterium; assembly: GCA_903884125.1. Taxonomy (GTDB): domain Bacteria; phylum Pseudomonadota; class Alphaproteobacteria; order CAISDR01; family CAISDR01; genus CAISDR01. Next base: position 873 of record CAISDR010000139.1, on the reverse strand, counting down.
GCACGCCGGGCCGGCGAATTGTTGTTGGGTTTTGATGCGGTTGATCTGGCCTTGTCCGGTCGCAAACCGTTGGCTGTACTGATTGCGGCCAGCGACGGTGCCTGGGATGGTCGGCGCAAGCTGGCAGGACGACGGGGTAATGCAGTTTTGGTCGAAGTGTTCACAGCCCAAGAAATGGGTTTGGCCTTGCGACGGGAAAATGTGATACATGCAGCGATCAGACCGGGTGGCCTTGCCAGCCGGTTTGTGGTTGAAGCAGCCCGCCTATCCGGTTTTCGCGCGCAAAGTCTGACCGCCGATCAGGGTGCGGCAGTCGGGCGTGTTGTGGACGCGGGTTCTACTTCCCCCAGACTGCCACCGGCAGACGGTGGGTCTTTGGCATGATTTGGCCTATAATCGGGGCCGGATTGTTTTGGTAAATGGATCTTTTGGTCTTTTAAGGAATTTGCATGACGGACGTGAAGGACACAGGCTCGAAGGATGCGGGGAACAGGGACGCGGGGTCACCTGCGCACCGCACGCTGAGCTTGAAGAAGCCACTTGAAACAGGTCAGGTGCGCCAAAGCTTTTCCCATGGCCGGTCCAAGCCGGTCCTGGTCGAAAAAAAGCGCAAATTCACGATCGTCGGTGAAACACCGGCCCGCCCGGTAGCAGTCCCCGCTGCAACTTCGACACCTGCACCAGCGGCAACGCCCGTTGCCAAACCTGTTGTTCATGCCAAAGCGCCTGAGGCGGAAGCCCCAAAGGCAAAGGCCCCGCCAACCCCGGTTACTGAGGCACCAGCAGCCAAGCCTGTTGAGAAAGAGCCGGTCTTAAAGGCTGAAGTGCCACAGGCACCAGCAGCTCCAGCGGCCGCACCCGCTGCACCCGCTG
>CAISDR010000138.1 GCA_903884125.1 uncultured bacterium | reverse complement strand
GTTGCGCCATTCCGGCAGCAGCGAATAATAAACTGCAAAACCGATCATGATGAAGGCGATCACCACTGGCATCGCGCGCAGAAAACGCACCAGACCGGTTTCAGAAACCGGCGGGGCCAGCATCACAAAAGCCAGCCCCCAGAAACAGAACATCGGCAGGCCCCAGGCGGCAACAAACGGCTTGCCCATTGCCGCACAGATCAGGGCGGTGATGATCAGTGGCCCTGCGGCCAGCATCATCACCATGCGCTGTTCCATGCGCGCCAGCGCGCGATCCGGATACCTGCGCCACAATGCCTGACGGTATCCTGCGCCCTGTTTCCAGATCAGCAATGCACCAAGAATCATGAACCCAAGCACTTCGGGCAATTGTTTGGCGAGAAAAATAATCGGCTGGGTGATGTGCCCCAACAGGCTCGACGAAGCGCCCGTGCGCGCCAGCGCATAATCAACCGGCTGCAGACCATGACTGACAAGCCACAATACATGCGGCAGCAGACATAACAGCGCCGCTGCGACACCGATCCATGGTTTGATGGAAAACAGCCTGCGTCGGGCCACAGGGTCCACCAGCAGGAATATCACCATGGCGGCAATCAGGATTCCGGTTACATATTTGCCATACAGGCCCAGCGCCAGCACCACACCAAGACCGATCCAGTCGCGCTGACGATGATCAGCAACCGCCTTGTGCAGCATCAGACCGGCCGCCGCCCATAATGGCAGCAGCACCACATTGGCATTGAAATCCACTGTGCGGAAATTGAGATATAAAATCCCTTCCAGCATCAGACCGGATAAAGCCGCACCAATCGGGCTGGCCAGTCTTTGCCCCAGACGCCAGATAAAATAAAAGGCACCTGTGCCGGACAATGCACCCAGAATATAGGCTGCAAACGCCTGCGGCCTGCCGGTTAGAAATGTAGTCGCTTCCAGACACCACGCCCAGAGCGGGGGATGTTTGGCATAGCCCCACTGCCATTCATAGCCCCAGGCAAAACCTTCGATCTGATCGCGCTGCAAATTGGCGTGAAAGATGAAAGGCAGCAGGGTCCAGATCAGCGTATGCAGAATGAAAAAGGCGGGCATCAGGCGCAGGATACGCGGGGAATCCTGGCGCGGCTGCACGACCTGATGGCCTGTCACGCAGACGGTCCTTCGCCGCCGGCCTCGTCCGTCTGATCGCGATTTGTGCGGTCGTGGCGCATCAAAAACGGGGTCTGGGCCATCATGAACACAATGCCCAAAATCATGATCCCCAGTTTCGATGCCACCCAGAAATCCGTGGTCTGGGTCCGCCAGATGATTTCGTTTAACGCTGCTTCGGTCAGTAACAGACCAATCATCCGCCATGTCAGGATGCGCCAGGCAAAATCCGGCAGGTCTATGGCCCCGCCGAACAAATGCCCGACCCATAATTGCCCGCGCCATAACCCAAACCCCAGGATCGAGGCAAACATCAGATAAAGGATGGTGGGCTTCAGTTTGATGAAAATTTCATCTGCCAGAAGCAGCGTCAGACCGCCAAAAATCAGAACCAGCAGCGTTGACAATACCGGCATCAGCGGCAGTTTGCGTTCGACCAGCCAGTGAATGGCAAGACCCAGCACAGCCAGCCCCATAAAGACGCCGGTTGCTGTCCAGATGCCCCAGCGGCCATTCACATAAAAGAAAATGACCAGCGGACCCAGATCCAGTAACAGACGAATGCCGGGCTTCATACGCCAGCCTCGCCGACCAGCGCTGCGGCAAATCCCTCGGCATCAAAATCCTGCAGGTCGTCGATGCCTTCGCCCACACCAATCATATGCACAGGCAAAGAAAATTTCCGTGTCAGTGCCAGCAATATGCCGCCCTTGGCCGTGCCATCCAGCTTGGTCATGACCAGACCGGTGACACCGGCCACATCGCGGAACACCTGAGCCTGGGCAATGGCGTTTTGACCGACCGTTGCATCCAGCACCAGTAATGTTGCATGCGGAATAGCCGCATCGCGCTTTTTCAACACGCGAATGATCTTTTCCAATTCGGCCATCAGGCCCGTCTTGTTCTGTAATCTGCCTGCGGTATCAATCAGCACAACATCAGCATCTGCCGCTATTGCCCGTGACAGCCCGTCAAAGGCAAGTCCCGCGGCATCGGCACCATCGGCACCCATGACCAGTTCAGCCTTGGTGCGTTCAGCCCAGATTTTCAACTGTTCGACGGCAGCGGCCCTGAATGTGTCACCAGCTACCAGTACGACCTTTAATCCGTCGGCTGCCATTTTCTGGGCCAGCTTGCCAATCGTCGTTGTCTTGCCCGATCCGTTTACGCCCACCACCAAAACCACATAGGGTTTTTTTGCGCGATCAACCGCAAAGGGCACGGCATAAGGCGCCAGCCGCCCGGCAATATCCGCACGCAGTACCTGTCGGATTTCATCGGCGGAAATTTCCTTGTCGAACCGGCCTTTTTTCAAAGCCGCCGTGATCTCGCCCGCATTTTCAACGCCCAGATCGGCACGGATCAGCAGTTCTTCCAGACCATCCAGCGTCTCGGCATCCAGCCTGCGCTTGGTGAACAGATCCGTGATGCCGGTGGTCAATGCCGATGATGTTTTTGCCAGACCCTGGGTCAGTCGTGCAAACCAGGATTTTTTGGGACTGTCAGTCTGGGTCATGCGGCAATCAGGCTGGTGTCGTTTGTCTGGGTCGGCATGGCCGAAATAATCTGACCAACGGGTTGTGCATCCTTAAATCTGATCGGGGCAAACCCTTCGGTACGGCCCAGATGCGGATCTTCGATCAGTGCTTTCTGCGCGATGCCGATCTGTGATTTCAGATAACGCGCCAGCGCGTCGGCTCCGGCCTGACGCAAGCGTTCGGCGCGTGCGCGAATGATCGCACCATCGACCTGTGGCATGCGGGCGGCGGGCGTGCCGGGACGTTTGGAATAGGGAAATACATGCAGGTACGTCAGATCAAG
>CAISDR010000137.1 GCA_903884125.1 uncultured bacterium | reverse complement strand
GCCCCATGAACTAAAGGTGTTTGTTCTTGGGCGTAATGTATTCTATGGTGGCAAATGTGTGGTGATTGGCATTGACATTTGTTGCATCCAGAACTAAATTCTTAGTGGTTGGCAGAGACAGAAGTCTCGATTTGATTGAGAATGAGGGTTAGCCATGGTCGAGACAATTGGTTCGACCGCCATTCAGGTCCGCAGTTATGCATCGGATACGCGCGGGACTGGGTCATCAAGCGGTTCGACGGGCGCCAGCGCTGCTGGATCGTCCACTTTAAGCGTTTCTGACGCGTCTTCTAATTCTTCCGGAACGGATCCAGTTACCAAGATTCTGGAACGTTATAAAACGGTCCCATATCTCAGTCCCCGGCTTAGGGTGGACGAGGCTGTGAATCGTGTAATCGTGGAATATAGAAATCCCGATAACGGTGATGTTGAGCGTCAGTTCCCGTCGAAGCAGCAGATCAAGCAATACGAGGCAGCTGACCGTGCAGCCCGGGACGCAAGTGCCAAATCCAGCAGTACAACGACGTCTGGTGATGTCGTAGCTGCGACGGTCTCGGGCACCAAACCCGACACGGTCGGCGCGACACAGTCCGCACCGGCAAATACGGCTTCGGTGACTGCTGAATCCGCTCCGGTTGCCGAATCGCCGGTCAAACAGTCAGCAAACACGACACCGCCTGCGGCCAATGGCGCTCTTTCAACGGCCTCTCGCGGTATTATTGCCTGAAGTACCCAAGCGGGTCTGTTTCCAGGGGGGAGTGGTGGTCGTGATTCAGACTACCAAAACCTCCTGGGCAAAGAGGCAGTCCGGACTCGACCTATTGCGATGGCAAACTGAATTCAAGCCGCATACATCCGGCCTTGAAAATCAGCTGTGCCTAAAAATTTCCGAAAATAAAAATACCTATTTAAGGTAGTTTACCAGAGACAGGCCAAGCAGCGTCTTTGTTACCGTTAGGCTGCCCTGAAACTGCGACTGGATCGACAACAGGTCAGTCGAGGCTTTAGCAGCGTCTGCATCAGTGATCTTCGAAATATTGATATCAAGGTTCGAAGCATCGACATTATGCCGATCAAGTGTTGCCTGCATATCGGCGCGTGTGGCACCCAGCGTTGCCTGTTTGGCCTGTAGTGCTGTGATCGCGTTTTGTATGCCAGTGCGGGCCAATTGCAACCAGTTTGCCGGCTGCGGAGGCGCAGGGGCCGTGGATGAACCATTCTGGGCCGCACGTAGCGAAGTTATAAGATCCTGAAACACCGGATCATTAGAGGTAATGCCATAGGTAACCCGGCGTTGATCCTCGACGGTGACGCCCTGCTTGGTAAAAGCCAGCTGGTTGGGATCATCATTTGCCGTGGCCGCTGTGTAATTAGCGTCATAATCCGGCACACTGTGAGGTGCTGCGGCTACGTTAACGACTGGATAGGCCGCGCCACCGTTCGCAGTCACAACATAAGAGGTGCCAAGCGCGGAAATTGAAGCAGGCGGGGCAGCATTATAGGGTGCTGCAGCCAATGTCGCTGCCGAAGCTGACATATTGGCAACATTAACGGGCTGGGTGCCATAGCGACTGCCGGAAAAAACGTAAGTGTTGCCACTGCGTGTGTTCAGGGCCGCCCCGATATCATTCGTCGCATTGGTAACTGCCGAAGCGATAAAATTTAATTTTGGTGACGGCGAATTGGGATTAAACTGGTCAATGGCATCAATTACGGTCTGGGCAGCTGTGATTACTCTGGTAATGCTGGCATCCAGCGCATTGGCCTTTGTCTGGGAAATGCTGATCGCATTTGTGTAACCGTCTGTCTGCACACGGGTTTCGCGCAAATCCAGCAGTTCCGCGCGACGCGAAATATCCGCCAGATCAGGTGAAACTTTTCCAGTCGACACCTGCTGGCCGACGCGGTCGAGATTCACTCGGCTGTCCGTGATCGTATTGATCAAGGTATTGAACGAGGAAAGGCTCGAAACAAACTCGGTCATGGTATAACCCCGATAATCGTGGCACGCCGAAATGAAATCGTTATGCGCACATGATGACTTGGGTTTTCGCACAAAGATATTATCAAATGCTTAAGACCCTTGCAGCATGATGTTTATGCGAGTCAGGCATAGTTTGACTGTGTATGGAGAATCAGATGAACACGCTTAACCAGATGACATCCGGTCCCTCAGGGCCCTCTGACCTAGAGGCAATCGATACACAGAATGATACCGCAGGTCAGGAACCGCTATGGCCTGCCCAGGCCAAAGACCTGGCAGATGTCATTATCCGCCTGATCAGGGCGCTGGACAATGAAACTGATCTGATCCACGCCCATAGAAATGATGAAGTGGCTGCAAGTGCTGAGGCAAAGAATGCGCTGGGGGCCGAGTTCGGTCGGGCACTGGCCGCAATGGTCGGCGTCGAAATAGATCCCGGCATACGAAGTGAATTACTGGAATTGGACCGTCATTTTCAAGACGCCCTGACTGCCAACGCGAACGCACTTGGAGGCGGACTGGAATCTTTTGAACGGATATTGAGCCGCGCTGCCAAAACCGCTCTGCCAAGGCGGCAGATGCCCGTTGGCTATGGTCCAAATGGTGCACCAGCTCGAAACCTCGAAAGTGCAGGGCCGTCGCTTCTTTCAGGACTCAAACTTTAAGAAATGCAGTCGAGTCCGCATGATCCTGGGATGACGGTTGACCCCTGGCTCATGTCTGCCAGCATCCGGCTTCGTGCCGGCGATATCGAGGGCGGATTTGATAGCCTGCTTTCTGCTGCCTGCATTTGCCCGGAACGAGGGGATATTTGGGCAGGATTGTCGGGCCTTGGTCTGCATCGCAACACGTCGCTGTGCGCAGGTATATTTGCAAATCGTTCGCTGACAATTGCCCCAAACGCCGGGGCCTGCCTTGCACTTGCCGAGATTCGTCAGCGACTTGGGGCCGGGCACGAAAGTATGCAATGGATTATTGCAGCTATTTGCGTAGATCCGGGATTTGCGCAGGCATGGATTGAATTCGCTCAACGCACAGAACAAAGTGAAAGTGCGCTGGCGCTGGTTGCGGTCAGCCGGGCCTGGATCAGCGGCAACCGTACTGAGGCAACTTTGGGCAATCATGCCGATCTGCTTGCCCGCACCGGCCAACATGAAGAAGCACGACAGATTGTCGAACAACTTCTACACATGCATAGCTTGTCGCCAAAGCCATTTCTGATCCTTGGAATGATTGAAATTGCGCTGGCGAATTGGATTGCTGCAAGTTCAAATTTTGCCGTTGCGCTTGTGCTGGCTCCAGGCGAGTTTGGTGCATGTATTGGCTGTAGTTCTGCTTTCGGACGTACAAATCACTATGCCGGAGCCACTAATTGGGCGCGCCGCGCGCGCTGGCTTCAGCCCGATAACCCTGTTGGCTGGAATGCGTTGGGCATAGCCTTGAGGCCGCTTGGCCTCGCCAAAGAATCCTACAATGCCTTTGAGCATGCGCGGGATCTGGCGCCTGCCTGGCTTACCACCCATTCAAACCTGATCCTGGCAAGTTGCTATTTGCCAGACAATGCAGATCGCGACCGGCAATTGTTCGATGCATTTGCCCAAGCGCTGCCCAAGCGGCATTTTCCAATTGGATTACGAAGGCATAAAGACGATCGCCCGTTGAATGTCGGTTATATTTCCGGCGATTTCCGCAATCACCCCGTCGGAATTTTTCTGGCATCAACCCTGGAAGCCCATGACCGGGAGAAAGTGACACCTATCCTTTATGCCAATCAGTATCAGCACGACGCCATGACCGCTCGACTGCAGCGATGTGCAGCTATGAAGTTCATTAGCGGGTTGAGCGACACTCAGTTGGCGGAAAAAATAATGCGCGATGAGGTAGATGTGCTTGTTGACCTATCGGGTCATACGGCTGGAAACCGGTTAGGTGTTCTATCCCTTCGCTGCGCACCAGTTCAACTCACCTGGGGCGGATTGGTGGGCTCAACGGGTATGGATTTCCTTGACGGTATTCTGGCTGATCCGGTTCAGATTCCTCCTGATCTGGCAGAGGGCTATGCGGAGCCAGTGATCTACCTTCTGCCGGACTATGTCCGTTTCACGCCACCGGAATTTGACCTGGAAACCGGCGAACTGCCAGCTTTGGGAAATGGATACTTAACATTTGGCTGCACCAACAATATTCTTAAGGTCGATGACCAATCACTGATGTTGTGGGCCAGGATATTATTGCAACTGCCGCAATCAAAATTGTTGTTTAAGGGGCCTGGTTTTGATCATGCGCCGACGCAGGCGCGACTGACACGTCAATTTGCTGCAGCAGACATTGGCGCTGGACGTTTGATCTTTGAAGGTCCGTCGCCAGCGGAGCAATTTATGGCCTGCTATCAGCGAATTGATATTTCGCTGGACCCGGTGACTTATTCAGGGGGATTGACCACACTTGAATCGCTTTGGATGGGCGTGCCGGTTCTAACGTTTCCTGGCATCCGATTTACGGCAAGGCATTCCGCAAGCCATCTGACGGCGTTGGGGCTCTCCGACTGGATTGCAACCAGTCGTGATGACTATGTGGAACGGGTAATTACAAAAGCGCGCGACTTGAATTTGCTTTCGTCGCTTCGACAGTCGCTTAGGCAATGCATGTACGGGTCACCACTTTGCGATGGTCAGCATATGGCCAGACAGCTTGAATCGATCTATTTTGCAAAATACAAAAAATTCGAAGCTGACATGTTACGTGGTTCCGCCTAACTGCTGCTTGATAAGATCATTCAGTGGCTGTAAATTTCCTTTGACATACGCACTCAGCACATCTGCCGTTCGCTGAATGTCGCCTAAGGCTTTTTGCGCATCCTGGAGGTATTTGGCATTTTCTGGTGTCAGCGTTCCAAGTCCGGATAGATCCTGGGTACGTTGATAAAATCCGGCGACATGACCTTGGGAAATCTGGCTGGCACTGAGTGAAAGACTGTCGCCGGTTAGGTTCACAAGCGCCGTCTGACCAGAAGTAATCCGACCGGATTTCACAAATGCGGTTTCAATTCCAAGTTCAGATGCGCCGCCGACACTAACGGCATCCCCTGAATTTCCATACCGGGTTGCCACTGTGGCAATCCTGAGCTGGATTTTTTCAGCGCCGGTTATTGCGGCATTGTCGATTGCAGACTTGACCGATGCCAGTGCTTTCTCTACCGCATTTTTTGATGCGGTCGGGTCATTTTTATAAAACGCGTCATAAATGGACTGAAGTCCTTGGCGCAGCGCGTCGTCAACATTCGCCCCAGGCTTAAGCGCGATAGATATAGCGCTTGGGTCGGGACCCCAGGATGCCGGAGTGGAGGTAGTTGGCGCGGTCGCAGCTGATTGTATTTTTACCGGCGTAGAAGCCGGAGCGACAATGGCAATCGAACTACTGGAAATCGGGTCTGTCATGTTCAGGCTCAATTCTTGGGTCGATGGGACCAGCTTTCTGCTGGTCGGGGGATCATACCATACAATACTAATAAAATCTTTACGCCCTTAGGATTGAACGCCACTGCGTCGGTCTAGGCCAGCCCGGCCTTTTTCAGCAAGGTGAAAAATTCAGTCAGCGCCGCACCCCGAGACTTTTCGTCCGGCAGGTCGGCAACGAAAGCCTTTTCAAAATTGGGCTGACGTAACTGTTCGATCACGCGTTGCTGCGCAAGTTTCAGCGCTCGCCCCTGAACCAGCGCGCCGCTATTGCAGAACTGGACCAGTCTTGTTGCCCTAATTCTTAGACTTTTTGATACGTCATCCATGGTTTCGACAATCTTTGCCTCAACCACGTAACGTGCCAGCAGATCATCCAGCCTTTCACAGATTTCGCTCTTTTCGGCAGGCTCTAAATCCAGCGATCCGGCGCGAATGAACAGGCCGGTGACCCGCCGAAGCTTATCCGCAATTCCTTCATTGCGACCAAAGAAAAGTTGAATCGAATCCTTGGACTGGATGAGGTCCTTCATCATCATCAGAATGTCGCTGCGCAGTTCAAGTCCGATGTCGGATCCGATCAGCGCCATGAGATAGGAAAGTTTAGATGTCGGCTGATCACACAGGTCATATACGCCTTTGATCGCCTTGCGGCGCCCGGTGGCGCCCCCTTCCTGCAGCCTGCGTGCAAATCTAAGCGTTAGTGCCTCGGTCATGCCAGCGCCACCGACCCAAGCATCATCCTTCGACAGGCGTTTGAAAACGATCATAAATGCGTCGTTCTCTCCGGCCGGATCGCGACGGTTCAGCGGGCCGGGTCCCTTCAACTGTCGCTTGATCCAATCGTAAAGGGTAACACGGCTGTCCTCAAATCCCTGACCTTCAAATGCTTTATTCAATCGGGCAGCAAGGGAATCCGGGTTAATTTTACCCGCTGGCAGCTTACCGGTTGCCAGATCAATCAACGATACCAGCGCGCCGGCAAGGTTCGGTTGATTACCCAGAATTTCCTGAACAACGGCAGTGTTTTGCAATATGTCGGCCAAAAGACCGTCAATCAGGGCAGAATGGGTCTCCGGCAGTGTTCCATCCAGTTGCTGCATCAGTATTTCCAGCTTGCCCAGATAACCACGTCCATTTGACAGCGCACGGGTCATCATTACCCGACTGCGGAAAATACGATCCTCAACAGAGGGCGTATCTTTGGCAATCGACAACAACGCTTCGCTCAAAAGGGTTTCGCGCAATTCCGGTAACGCCAGCGATTCCGCGTCGCGGGCGCGGCGCAGCATCTGGTCCAATGCGTCATAAATAGCTTTGCGACGTTCGGATGCCCCAGCACCTTTTGCCTGCAGGTTCGATACCATGCCCACTGCAGCGGAAATCAGGTTGTCTTTGTCCAGCAACCGCTTACCATCGCGATAGCTGTGCATAAGCTCGGTAACGGTGATTGCCTGATCATCCAGATACTGTTTCATCAGCCGCGCAATGGTCAGGCGGGAGTTCAGGTTATAAAAATCTTCAAGATTCTGGCAGGGCGACACCTCGTCGATCGCCTTGGTTGCTTCGTTGCTGGCATTGAAGACGATATTCGTCATGTCGGACTGCTGCTGCACCGTGGTCACTGTTTCGTCGAGACGAACTTTTACCAGCGTCGCATCGCGGGCGATCGACACGCTGGTCTTGCGCACATCGCCGATGATATGGCGCATTTTGTCGGCGAAGCGGTTGTAGCTCTCGGCG
>CAISDR010000136.1 GCA_903884125.1 uncultured bacterium | reverse complement strand
GTCTTTGTGTGCCAGCATCGGCGCGCCTTCAAGCCAGGTCATGGATAACAGGCGGCGCGTTGACAACGTGTCGATTACATCTGGCACATGCACATACGGATCATTGTCAAAAATCTGCCGATAGAGTGCGATATGCCGACGCTCTAAAGTGTAGTCCAGTTCCTCGCGCAGGCGGCTGGCAATTTCAGCCTCGATCTTTTTGGTATCGATGGAATGGTCCAGCCTGCGTTGTAATCCAAATACCATGTTTAACTGGGACAGGTCGCTTTCAACGGCTGCATCCATATCCGGGTATTGCAGTTTTACCGCCAGCTTTGCGCCGTCAAGACTGGTCGCCCGATGAACCTGTCCAAGACTTGCGGCCGCAATTGCCACCTGTTCAAAGTCACGAAATTTCTGACGCCAATCCGGACCGAGTTCCGCGGCCATGCGACGACGCACAAAAGGCCAGCCCATGGATGGTGCGTTGGACTGTAACTGGGACAACGCTTGGGCATATTCCGGGGGCAGTGCATCAGGGATGGTTGCCAATATCTGGGCAACCTTCATCACCGGGCCTTTAAGGCCCCCCAAAGCTTTGCGAAGGTCCTCTGCATGTACTGCTTTGTCAATGCCAATACCCAGATAGCGGGCACCGGCCAGTTTCAATCCCAGCGCACCAACATTGGCGCCAACGTCAGCAAAACGCATCACACGCTTGGAAAAACTATCCTCGCGTTGGGACATTCGCCTAGCTCAACCGTTCCAACTCGTCGATGAAGCCTTCGATGACGCTAAGGCCCTTGTGCCAGAACTGCGGATCAGAAGCGTTCAGGCCAAATGGGGCCAGCAGCTCCTGATGGCGTTTCGTACCACCGGCGCGCAAAAGATCCAGATAGCGTTCGGCGAAACCGACAGCACTTTCCTGATAGACCGCATAAAGCGAGTTCACCAGACAATCACCAAAGGCATAGGCATAAACATAAAATGGCGAATGGATAAAATGCGATATGTAGCACCAGAATGTTTCATATCCGGCACCCAGATGAATGGCAGGGCCTAAACTTTGTCCCTGAACGTCCATCCAGATTTCACCGATGCGTTCGGCTGATAATTCACCCTGACGGCGGGCCTGATGCAGGCGTTGTTCAAAACTGTAAAAGGCGGTCTGGCGCACGACCGTGTTGATCATGTCCTCAACCTTGGATGCCAACAACGCGCGCCGGATCTCCGGATCGCGCGCTTCGTCCAGCAGCGCACGAAAGGTCAGCATTTCGCCAAATACGCTGGCGGTTTCCGCAAGGGTCAGCGGTGTCTGGGACAGAAAATGTCCACGTACGCCCGCCAGAATCTGGTGCACCCCATGACCCAGTTCGTGCGCCAGGGTCATTACATCGCGCAGACGCCCCTGATAATTTACCAGCAGATAGGGATGTACGCTCGGTACGGTTGGATGTGCAAACGCGCCGGGCGCTTTGCCCAGGCGAATGCCTGCGTCAATCCACGGCTTTTCAAAAAACGGTGTTGCGGTGCTGGCCAGTTCAGGGCTGAAGCGGCGATAGGCTTCCATGACAATTGATTTCGCTTCGCCCCAGGCAATCACCCGATCATCGCGATCAGGCAGGGGCGCATTGCGGTCGTAATATTCCATGCGTTCCAGCCCGAGCCATTTGGCCTTGAGCGCATAATATCGATGCGACAGGCGCGGCAGGCGGTCTTTGACCGCGGTCTCCAGTGCTGCGACCACTTCGGGTTCCACCTGATTGCTTAAGTGTCGCGACAGGGCAGGGTTATCAATCCCGCGCCAGCGATCCTCGATCTCTTTATCCTTCATCAAAATATTGAGGATCATCGCAAACAGATTGATCTTGCCCTTGAAAGTCTGGGCCAGCGCATCGCCTGCGCGCGCACGCAAATTGCGGTCTGTGGAATAGAGAAGGTTCAGCGTCTCTTCCAGACCGCGCTCGATGCCATCGACTGTGCAGGTCAGACCCGCCACAGTCTCATCAAATAGACGGGTCCAGCTATTGGCGCCGGTCAGATTTTTTTCATAAAACAGGCGTTCGATATCATCGGCCAGCTGATAGGGTTTGAATACCCGCAAATCTCTAAGCCATGGGGCAAACCGCGCAAGGTCCTGATGCGCCATTTTTGCCTGCAGCGCATCTTCATCTAGCCTGTTTATTTCAAGCGTAAAGAACAGCAGCACTGTGGATATATCGGTTACTTTTCCCTGCATATCTGCATAAAACCGCTGGTTTTCTGCATCCGTCATATCCTGGGCATTGACAAGGCCAGCATAGGACATAAGCCGGGAAAGGCTTTCATCGATCTGTTCATAACGGGCGATGGCCTGTGCCAGCGCGCCTGCGTCCAATGATGCGACCTTGCCCTGATATTGTTCGGCAAATGCCTTTGCATCCCGATCTGCCTGCGCCAATGCCCGTGTCAGATCGGGCGAATTTCGGCCAGAAAACAGGTCGCTAAGGTCCCAGGACGGCAAGGGGTCATTGGATAGGGCAGTCATCTGGCAATGTTCCTTGTGAACTAATCGATCATGCCCAGAGCATTGAGATAAAGTTCAAGGATCGCATCCTGTTCCTGACGGTCTGCCTTGTCCATCTTTCTAAGCTTCAGAACCTGCCGCAGGATCTTGGTATCAAATCCATTGCCTTTGGCTTCAGCAAAAACTTCGCGAATATCACCGGCGAGTGCCGCTTTTTCTTCTTCAAGACGTTCGATCCGCTGAATGATGGATTCAAGCTGATCGCCCGCTATGCCGCCTGCTTTGGCTTTGGCCATGCCAATCTCCTAAAAGTCGTGGGTCTGTTTATGACCGGGGCGACCTTCTTAAAGATTTGCGGGCACAGGTGCAACGGCTACCGGAATCCCTGACAAAACCGATGTCCCGGATAGTGGATCACGGCGTTCATCATCCACAATGGCATTCATATTTACGCCCGGTCTTGCTGCTGCGACTGAAAGTTGCGTACCGGCCAGATCATGGCCAAAGCCATGGGGTAGGCTGATAACGCCCGGCATTACCTCGTCCGAGATGACCACGCTGGCCTCAATCGACCGATTGCCAGATGGCATGCCGGTAGCTGTCATCGGTGTTATCCGGGCGCGGCCGCCCTGGGTCAGTCTGAATTTGGTGGCATCCAGCGAATGAATGATAAGGGTGCAGCGATCCGGGCCTTTGGCCAGCGTGGGCAGATTATGCATCCAGCTATTGTTTGACCGCGTATGGCGACGGCCCACCATGACCAGTTCGGGCGCAGGCGCCACCAGCGCCGCGTCCAGACGTTTCAGGTCATCAATAATTTCCGGTGGTGCCAGCTGGACCTTTCCATCCGGCGTGCGCAATAGTTCCGGCAGGCGTGGGGTCAGTGGTCCGAGGTCAATGCCATTGGGCCTGGCTGCCAGTTTGTCGAGATTCAGGCCATCCGGGTTCATCCCGAACCTGTCACCATATGGCCCCATCCTCAGGGCCAGATCAAACTGACGTTCTGGCCCATGCCATTTCGACAATATGTCAAAAGCGCCTGCTGCCTGTTCGGCTGGCATCATCTGATTTAACTGCTCCAGCGTCTGGGCATTGTCGATGGCAATCGGGTCAGCATCAGGGCCATTGCCGCGGGCAATGGCGGAAAGTTTCAAAAGCGTTTCCCATTCGGCCAGTCCTCCGGCCGGTCTGGGAAATACGGCAGGTGTGTAGCGTGCGGCATTCCGATAGGACAGCTGCGGGAAAGGAACATCAAAATGACCTTCTTCCAGTGACGACAGCGCGGGCAAAATCACATCGGCATGACGGCTGGTTTCGTTCAGATAAATGTCCATGCTGACCATCAGGTCCAATTGTGCAAATGCCTCCGACAAACGCTGTCCATTGGGTGTCGATAAAACAGGATTACCCGCAATCACGAACATGGCCCGGATCTGGCCCTGACCCGGGGTTTCAATTTCTTCCGCCATGCAGGTTGCCGGGAATTCACCGCCTGCTTCAGGAATGTCTGAGACCCGCGACCGCCGCCGGCCCAGGGCAAACCCGCGACCAATCCCCGGTTTTCCACGCGTATTGGCGGCAAAAGCAGGCGCTTTTGGAAACATCGCCCCGCCAACCCGATCCAGATTACCGGTCAGGAAGTTGATGACGTCGACCAGCCAGGAAGCCGTGGTCCCAAAGTCCTGCGTGCAGGTACCGATACGTCCATAAAGAACCGCGCGCGGCGCAGCTGCCATGTCGCGGGCAATCTTGCGGATCGTATCGGCACTCATGCCGGTTTTTTCGGCAACCCGTTCAGGTGGATAAGCGCTGATGATAGACTTCAGTATATCCAGACCAGTGGCGTGATCCATGACAGGGCTGGCCTTGATCAGCCCTTCTTCGATTAAGCAGGCAGCCATCCCCAGCAGCAGGAAGACATCCGATCCGGGACGCAGAAAATGGTGGCTATCAGCTATTTCCGCTGTTTCCGTTCGGCGGGGATCAATTACAACCAGCTTGCCACCACGTGCCCGCAATTTGCGCGCCCGCCCCCGAAAATCAGGCACGGTCCACATGCTGCC
>CAISDR010000135.1 GCA_903884125.1 uncultured bacterium | reverse complement strand
GTTGCAATGCGGCTTGTTCCGTTCAAATTTCGCTTTGGCCATTTCCTAAATCTCCTGAGAACCCTGTAACGACGTTAAACCCAGCCTCTGCCTGCCTGATCAGGCAAGCTTGGCGCGGACTTCCTCGGATACCGATGCCGGTACCCGCTCGTAATGATCAAACTGCATGGAATACTGCGCGCGACCCTGGGTCATTGAACGCAGTGTATTCACATAACCAAACATATTCGCCAGCGGCACCATGGCCTGGATGGCCGTGGCATTGCCACGCTGGTCAGAACCCATGATCTGGCCACGTCGCGAATTCAGGTCACCGATGCAATCACCCATGAAATCATCGGGTGTCACCACCTCGACCTTCATGATCGGCTCAAGTAATACGGGACCCGCCTTCATCACTGCTTCGCGCATTCCGGCGCGTGAGGCGATTTCGAACGCCAGAACCGACGAGTCAACGTCATGATAGGCACCGTCATTCAAGGTGAACTTGAAGTCGATCAGCGGGAAACCGGCATAGACGCCCGAATCCGCAACGCCCATCACGCCCTTTTCAACGCCCGGAATATATTCTGTGGGCACTGCACCGCCGATGATGTCATGTTCAAAAATACGTCCGCCACCGGGCTCGACCGGCTCAAGCGTAAATTTGATTTTCGCAAACTGGCCTGTACCACCGGTCTGCTTTTTATGCGTGTAGTCATGATCGATCTTGCGGGTGATCGATTCACGATAGGCGACCTGCGGTGCGCCGACATTGGCTTCAACCTTGAACTCGCGACGCATGCGGTCAACGATGATTTCAAGATGCAATTCGCCCATGCCCTTGATGAGTGTCTGTCCGCTTTCCATGTCCGACGACACGCGGAACGAAGGATCTTCCTGGGCCAGACGCTGCAGGGCCAGACCCATTTTTTCCTGGTCAGCCTTGGTCTTGGGTTCGACCGCCACTTCGATGACGGGATCCGGGAAATCCATTGATTCCAGCAGAACCGGCTTCAGGGGATCGCAAAGCGTGTCGCCGGTGGTGGTGGACTTCAGCCCGACCAGCGCCACAATGTCACCGGCATAAGCCTCTTTGCATTCCTCACGGTGATTGGCGTGCATCTGGACCATACGGCCAATGCGTTCGCGCTGATCCTTGGCCGAATTCAGTACACCTGAGCCCGAGGTCAGAACGCCGGAATAAATCCGGACGAATGTCAGCGAACCAACGAATGGGTCGTTCATGATTTTGAACGCCAGACCCGAGAACGGTGCGTCGTCATTGGCACCACGTTCCAGCACTTCATCCGTGCCGGGCTTCGTGCCCTGAATGCCCGAGACGTCGGATGGCGACGGCAGGTAATCGATGACCGCATCCAGCAAAGGCTGCACGCCCTTGTTCTTGAATGCCGAACCACACATCACCGGCACAAAGGAGAATGTAACCGTGCCCTTGCGGATGCAGGCCTTCAGCGCTTCAACGCTGGGTTCCTGACCTTCCAGATAGGCTTCCATGGCCGCGTCATCCTGATCGATAACGGTATCGATCAGCTTTGCGCGCCACACGGCTGCTTCATCGGCCATATCTGCCGGGATTTCGTCTTCGTAGAATTCAGCACCCAGGGTTTCATCTTTCCAGATGATCGCCTTCATGCGGACCAGATCGATGACACCCTTGAAATCGCTTTCAAGACCGATCGGCAACTGCAAGACGGCAGGCTTTGCGCCCAGGCGGTCGATGATCATATCGACGCAGCGGAAGAAATTGGCGCCCATGCGGTCCATTTTATTGGCAAAGCAGATACGCGGTACGCGATATTTGTCTGCCTGGCGCCACACGGTCTCGGATTGCGGTTCAACACCGGCAACGCCGTCGAACAGACATACCGCACCGTCAAGAACCCGCAGCGAGCGCTCCACTTCAATGGTGAAGTCCACGTGGCCGGGGGTATCGATGATATTGATGCGATGATCATTCCAGAAACACGTGGTCGCTGCCGACGTGATGGTGATACCGCGTTCCTGTTCCTGCTCCATCCAATCCATGGTGGCCGCGCCATCATGGACTTCGCCGATCTTGTGGCTACGTCCCGTGTAATACAACACACGCTCGGTCGTCGTGGTCTTACCGGCGTCAATATGGGCCATAATGCCAATATTGCGGTATTTATTAAGCGG